>DATJVC010000020.1 GCA_035501935.1 Gammaproteobacteria bacterium
TGCCGGTGGCCGCCGAGCTGCGCCAATATCTGCTGGAATCGGTCAGCAAGAGCACCGGCCATTTTGCCGCGGGCCTGGGCACCATCGAACTGACCGTGGCCCTGCATTACATCTACAACACCCCGGACGACCGGTTGGTATGGGACGTGGGCCACCAAGCCTATCCGCACAAGATTCTCACCGGCCGCCGCGATCAGATCCTGTCGATCCGCAAATGGGGCGGGCTGGCGCCGTTTCCCCGGCGTGACGAGAGTGAGTACGACACCTTCGGCGTCGGCCACTCCAGCACCTCCATCGGTGCGGCGCTCGGCATGGCCATCGCCGCGAACAAGACCGGCAGCAACCGCAAGTCGGTGGCCATCATCGGCGATGGCGGCCTGACGGCGGGCATGGCCTTCGAGGCGCTCAACCATGCCGGCGATCTCGACGCCGATCTCCTGGTAATCCTGAACGACAACAACATGTCCATCTCGCCCAACGTCGGCGCGCTGTCCAACCGTTTCGCCGAGCTGCTGTCCGGAAAGATTTACACGACCCTGCGCGAGGGCGGCAAGAAGGTGCTGGCCGGCCTGCCCTCCGTGCGCGAACTGGCGGGCCGCGTCGAGGAGCACGTCAAGGGTCTGATCGTGCCCGGCACGCTGTTCGAGGAATTCGGCTTCAATTACTTCGGCCCCATCGACGGTCACGATTTGCCGACCCTCATCCATATGCTGCGCAACCTGCGCGACATGAGGGGCCCGCGGCTGTTGCACATCATCACCAGGAAGGGCAAGGGCTACGCGCCCGCCGAAAACGATCCGGTCAAATACCACGGCATCTCCTCGCCGTTCGATCCGGAGATGGGCATCCAGGCCTCGAGCAAGGCGGCCAAGCCCACCTTCAGCGACGTCTTCGGCGACTGGTGCTGCGACATGGCGGCCAAGGACGAGCGTTTCGTCGCCATCACGCCGGCGATGCGCGAAGGTTCCGGCCTGGTCAAGTTCCACAAGCAGCACCCCGATCGCTATTTCGACGTCGCCATCGCCGAGCAGCATGCGGTGACGCTGGCCGCCGGCATGGCCTGCGACGGCCTGAAGCCGGTGGTGGCGATTTATTCCACCTTCCTGCAACGCGCCTACGATCAACTCATTCATGACGTCTGCGTGCAAAAACTGCCGGTGCTTTTCGCCATCGACCGCGCCGGCTGCGTCGGCAACGACGGGCCGACGCACAATGGCGCCTACGACCTGAGCTACATGCGCTGCCTGCCCAACATCGTGCTGATGGCGCCGTCGGACGAAAACGAATGCCGGCAGATGCTGTATACCGGCTACACGCTGAATCAGCCCGCCGCCGTGCGCTACCCGCGCGGCAGCGGCACCGGCGTCGAGCCACAGAAGGAGATGATCGCGCTGCCGGTGGGCAAGGCGGAAGTGCGCCGCAAAGGCAAGAATATTGCCATTCTGTCATTCGGCACCACGCTGGCCCTGGCGCTGGCGGCGGGCGAGGAATTGAACGCCACCGTCGTCAACATGCGCTTCATCAAGCCGCTCGATGCCGATTTACTGCGCCAGATCGCCGCCAGCCATGACCTGCTCGTGACGGTGGAGGAAAACGTGGTGCAGGGCGGCGCCGGCAGCGCCGTGAACGAGTTTTTAGCCGCCGAAGGGAGTGCCGTACGCATGCTGAATTACGGGCTGCCCGATCGCCTCATTCATCACGGCTCGCAGGACGACATGCGCAAGGACGCCAGACTCACCAAGGAAGGCCTGCTCGAATTCATCCAGTCCCACCAGCAAACCGCCAAACCGCAACTCTCCATCCACCGCGCCTAGTCAGGAATTACTGCCTCTTCAAGAGCGGCAGTTGAGCGGCAGGTAAAGGGCACGGATGTTGGTTTTGTTTTCGCCCTTGATCGTCATCTTGTCCGGCCCGGTGGCGTAGCCGCAGACCCAGGTGACCGGCACGATCGGCGCATCTTCCACCACCGCAGGCCGAAGGGTGAGGATCTCGCCCTTGATGAGACCGTTCGCGTGGTTGCCGAAGGTGATGTGGATCGCGCCGTCTTCAATCAACACCGAACTGATGTAGTTGTTGACTATTTTATCGTCGGGGGGAAGTCCTGCACTGGCGTTATCATGCGGGAAGGACTGCGCGGCGGCCCAGGTCGCGGCCACCGGCGCCTTGGCGATGTCCGCCAGTGGCAAAGCCTCGATGATTTGATCCCGGATGAGTTTCTCCTGATAACTCGGAACCGCCATCATCGCCAGAATGGCAACCACCGCCAGCACAACCATCAGTTCGATCACCGTGAAACCGAAGTGGCGCATGATGGGATTATTATTCCCCGGTTTGGAGGTCAGGCGCCGATGGTTTTGAAGGCATCAAGCAGCCGGTCAATGTCAGCAGCGGTGATCTCGCCCATGGTGGAGATGCGGAAGATCGTGCGCGCCAGTTCACCCTGGCCGGAATAAATCACGAAGCCGTGGCTCTTCAGGTGATCGTGCAATTTCTGATAAGTGACACCTTTGGGCAGATGATAAGCGTTCAGCACCACCGAGGATGCGCCCTCCGGCAGCAATGGCTTGATGCCGAGTTTGATCAATCCCTCCCGCACCTGTCTGGTCAGTGCGTCGTAACGGTCGTGGCGTGCGCGCCAGCCGCCCTGTTCCTCGAATTCCGCCAGCGCTTCCGCCAGCGCGTAGAAACATTGCACTGACTGCGTGAACGGCGTGCCGTCCCTGTCCTGTTCGCGGCAGTAGGTGCTCAAATCCAGATACAGCGTGCGCTTGCGGTCCTTGTCACCGGGCATCGCGTCGCGGCGGACGATGACGAAGGCCGCGCCCGGCATGCCATGCAGGCATTTGTTGCCGGTGGCGGCGACGGCGGCGAGGTTCCATTCGTCAAAGCGCAAATCCTCCGCGCCGAAGCTGCTGACGCCGTCCACCAGCAGGCGTATGCCGCGATCCGCGCACAATCGCGCGATCGGCGCCAGATCGTTGAGCCTGCCGGTCGCGGTTTCATGATGGACCGCGGCAAGACAGGACACGTCATCATGCTCATCGAGCAGAAGTTTGAGACGCTGTGTATCGATCTGTGCGCCCCAGTCAAACTTGAGCGCGATCTTGGGAATGCCGTGGATTTCCGCGATCTTCGACAATCGTTCGCCGTAGGCGCCGTTCTCGATGACCAGCAGCCTGCCGTCGTGCGGCACGAGGCTCGCCACCATCGCCTCCATTGCCGCCGTGCCGGAGCCGGTCAACAGCACCGCGGCGTGGCGTTTCGGATCAAGACCATAGACTTTGAGCAGTCGGGCGCGAATGTTGTTTTGCAGTTCGGCGAATTCCGGTTCGCGGTGGCAGAGATCGGGGCCGGTCAGCGCCCTGCGCACGCGCTCGCTCAAGGTGACGGGGCCGGGATTGAGGAGAAGATTGCGCATGATCAGAAACTCGTGCCGATATGAGCCATGAGCCGGCGCAGCACCTCCGGCGGCGCCAGCTTCGGGCGCGGTAGATCGGCCATCGTGCCGGTCTTGATTTTAAGATGGGCAAACTTCGGTCCATCGCTGATTGCTTGCAATAACGAATCGATAACGGCGGGTGTGTCGCCCGCGAGGCATGTCGAGTAGCCGCAGGCCTGCGCGATGCGCGCGAAGGCAACGCCCGCCGTCACGGTGGCCTGCGCGCCGGTGGAATCATGGGCCTCGTTGTCGAGCACGAGATGGTAAAGATTGGCGGCGCCGTAGGCGCCCAGCGTGGCGAAGTTGCCCATGCGCATGAGCGCCGCGCCGTCGCCGTCCGCCACCACCACCTTCAAGTCCGGGCGCGCCAGCGCCAGCCCGAGCCCCAGCGCGGAGGCGCAACCCATGGAGCCCACCATGTAGAAATGATTTTTGCGATCCGCCAGCGCGTAGAGTTCGCGCCCCGTGTAGCCGGTGGTGGCTATGACAACAGTGTCCGCTTCAGGCGTCAGATCGATGACCCGGCGCAGCGCTTGATTGCGTGTGGGCCGCCTGTCCATGCTGCCGCTGAAGTCTTCCTGCACACGCGCCTCGCGCCGGGGCAGTCCGAGTGACTTTTTCTTGAGTTCGTGCCTGGCGACCGCGCCTTTTTCCATAATGTACGCGTAAGGCCGCTGTTCGCGGGAGAGGTGTTCCTGTGCTCGCGCGAGCGCCGGTTGAAGGTCTTTTGCATTCCCCGGGAATGTCTCCCATGGCACGCGCATGGTGGTGAACAGTTCACCGGTGATCCGCCCCATCAATTCGTGCTGCGGTTCGTCCTGCACGCCCGGCGCGCCGCGGTGCGTGCAGATCAGCAGCAGCGGGATGCGGAATACGTAAGCCAGCGAAGTCAGCGGGCTGACGGCGTTGCCGAGACCTGAGTTCTGCATCATGACCACGGCGCGTTCGCCGCCGATGGCGCAGCCCGCGGCGGCGGCCACCGCATCGCCCTCGTTGGCGGAGGAGATGTAGCGGAGACGGTCGTCATTGATGACGTAATTGATGAAGGGCGTCAGGAAGGAGCAGGGCACGCCCGTGTAGGTTCGGTAACCCAGCGCGCGCGCCGCCTCGACGAATTCCTCCGCTTGGATCATGGCCCCCGCACGCCGCTTTTCAGGTAAAGTCGCTGGCGCGGTCGAGATCATCGAGCGAATTCACATCCAGCCAGTGACCGTTGATGTACAGCACGCGCACGGGGTGGCCCTGCGCGATGATGTGGTTCAACACGTCCGGCAGTCCCAACTGCTGTTCTTTTTCCCGCGTCATCAGCGTTGCGAGAGAGTCGTTCAGCCAGCGCAGCCCTTCGCCGCGCACGCGCACCATGCCTATCCACCGGCCGGAGCTGCCCCTGGCCTCCTTGGTCAATTGCAACAGTTGCACTTCGCGATCCATCACCGTCCGATCGTCGGGCAGGGAGCACCTGGCATAGTCCGGGGAGCCGGTGGCCGGCGTGGCCGCCGCGGAATCGACCACGACCGTG
This sequence comes from Gammaproteobacteria bacterium, assembly GCA_035501935.1. Taxonomy (NCBI): domain Bacteria; kingdom Pseudomonadati; phylum Pseudomonadota; class Gammaproteobacteria; species Gammaproteobacteria bacterium. Next base: position 4,959 of record DATJVC010000020.1, read on the forward strand.
ATCTCACCGTTGGAATCGAGAAGATCGCGCAGGATATAACTGCGGAACAGGAGGTCGCCGTAAAGGATCACCATGTTGTCGCTGAAGTCCGGCTGGGCGCAGGCCAGCGAGGCCAGCTCGCCGGTGCGTTCATAGTCCTTGTTGACGGTGACTTCGATGCCGGGCACGTCGATGGTCTCGGCGCGGTAGCCCGCCACCACGGTGATCTCGTTGATGCCCTGTTTTTTGAATTCATCCACCAGACGCCGCAGCAACGGCCTGCCCCCAATCGGCAGCATGACCTTCGGGCGGGCCTCCGTCAGTCCATCCAATTCCCGGCCGCGGCTGGCGGCCAGCACGATGGCCTGTACGCGGTGCTGGCCGGCGGCGGCGTACCGCTGTTCGGCCTTTTTCAATTCCTCGGCGGCCTGCAGGCGGAAAATTTCATTCACCGTGGCGATGCGATCCTCGACGTCAATCGGACTCTGCGAGGCCCGAATTTGGCGGGCCGCCGCCTGCATCGCGGCCACGGAGGCGCGGATCAGATGATTGGCCCAGATCACCACGCTGATTTGCGCGCGCCGGAAGGTCTCGACGGGCGTGCTGTAGTAGGTGGTGGGAACGATCACGAGCGGCGCGCGATTGGCCCATTCCCTGGCGAAAACAAGCACTTCGTCGGGGCGGCCGAGTTTGCTGTGGATCAGGATCGCGTCGGCGCCGGCCTGACGGTAGGCCTCGGCCCGGCGCAGGGCCTCCTTCATGTCCCAGCCGGCGATCAGCGCCTCGACGCGGGCAACGATGCAGAAGTTGTCGTTGTCCTGGCTGTCCTTGCCGGCCTTGATCTTGCCGCAGAACTCGTCGATGTCCGCGAGCGGCTGCCGTTCGCTGTCGAGAAAGCTGTTGCTCTTGGGGAACAGCTTGTCCTCGATGCATACGCCGGCGATGCTGCGTTGTTCCAGCTTGCGCACCAGCCGGCGCGTGTTGTTGAAGTTGCCGTAGCCGGTATCGCCGTCGAGCAGGATGGGAACCGTGGTGACGTCGCTCATGAATTCGAGCATGTCCACCACCTGTGTCCAGCTGGCCTCGTTGTTGTCGCGCACGCCGAACTGCGCCGACAGCGCGAGCCCGCTGGCCCAGATGCCGGCAAAGCCGGATTCCTCGGCGATACGCGCGCTGATGCCGTTGTGCGCCTCCATGAGGAACTCCAGCTGCGGCGATTGCAGGATCGAGCGCAGGCGTGATGCGCGGGTGCCGATGTTGACGCCGGGGATGTTCGTGGAGTCGGGTTTGTTCATGGTTTTTGCCTCAATCTGTCAGGCGGGAAGTCGCGGCAGGATTTCGCGGTGGGCGCGCTGCACGTCCTCCGGAAAATCAATCTCCACCCATGGCAGACCGGTGATGTCCTCAAAACCGAAATCTGCGGGGGTTTCCATGATGAGATCACGTATGGCTTCCTCATAAGGTTCATTGCGGCGTCCCGCGTCCACATACGCCTGGCATCGCCGCGCCAGACGCACGGCCATCCCCTCCGAGAAGCGGAAAAAGCCGACTGATTCGCCCGCGAAATCATAGCGCAGATCGGCCGCCAATTGCTTGCGGAATTCGACAATGTGCGGACCGCGGATGCACAGCTTGACCGGTTCCTCGCCGGCCTCAAAATCGCGGTCGAGCAGAAAACAGTTGGCATGCCTGCTTTTGACCAGTCGCGCCAGCAGGCCGGGGTCGCAGAGCACGTCGGCGTCCATGACCAGCACGTCGCCGCCGCTGTCCAGATAGCGGCGCATCGTCCACAGGCTGACGACGCTGCCTTCGCGAAAATCCGGATTGAGCAGCGTCGTGGTGACGGCGTGCGCGCCGATGGTCTGCACTTCTCCGCGCAGCAGTTCAGCCTCGTGGCCGACACAAACGGCGATATGATCAATGTTCAGTCCGCGCAGCGCCTCGATATGGCGGGCCAGCAGCGAGCGGTCACCGAAGCGCAGCAGGCTCTTGGGGCCGCTGTGATTTTCACCCAGCCGTTTGCCGATCCCAGCGGCGAGTATGATGGCGCGCATGCAGTCTATTATAATCGCCTCCTCCCCAGTCCTTGAGAAAACTTATGCGCCCGAGCGGCCGTGCCGCAGATGAAATGCGGCCCATCAAGATCACCCGTCATTACACCCGCTACGCCGAGGGCGCGGTATTGGTCGAGTACGGCCATACCAAGGTGATTTGCACGGCGAGCGCGGAGGCCAAGGTGCCCGCTTGGTTGCGCGGCAAAAACAGCGGCTGGCTCACGGCCGAGTACGGCATGTTGCCGCGCGCCACCAACGAGCGCACCCGGCGGGAGGCGGCGCAGGGCAGGCAGGGCGGCAGGACGCTCGAGATCCAACGCCTGATCGGGCGTTCGTTGCGCTCGGTGGTCAATCTGGAACAACTGGGCGAGAACACCCTCATCATCGATTGCGACGTCATCCAGGCCGACGGCGGCACCCGCACCGCTTCAATCACGGGCAGTTATGTCGCCCTCGTGGATGCGGTGCACGCGCTGCGCAAGTCCGGCAGGATCAGCGCCGATCCGGTGCACGGCATGGTGGCCTCGGTCTCCGTGGGCATTTACCGCGGTGCACCCATCCTCGATCTGGATTACGCCGAGGATTCGGAGGCGGAGACCGACATGAACGTGGTCATGAACGACGCCGGGCATTTCATCGAGGTCCAGGGCACGGCGGAGGGACACGCCTTTCGCACGGAGGAACTGCACGCCATGCTGGGCCTGGCGCGCAAGGGCATCGAACGGCTCATCGAGGCGCAACGGACCGCGCTGCTCGAATAGCGCGTTTGCAGTCCGCAAGATGGCGAAAACCCCGGCGCGCATCGTGCTGGCCTCCGGCAACCGCGGCAAGGTGCGCGAACTCTCGCAAATGCTTTCAGCGTTCCATGTAGAGGTGGTGCCGCAATCGGAATTCGGAATCGCCGGCGCCGAGGAGACTGGCGTGACTTTCATCGAGAATGCCTTGATCAAGGCGCGGCACGCCGCCGTGCTTACGGGACTGCCGGCCATCGCCGATGATTCCGGCATCGCGGTTGAGGGATTGAACGGCGCGCCCGGCGTTTACTCCGCGCAATATGCGGGCCCGGGGGCGACCGATGGCAGCAATCTGCAAAAGCTGCTGGAGGACACCCGCCACCTTCCCGACGGGCAGCGCGCGGCGAATTTCATCTGCGTACTGGTGTTTCTCGCGTACCCCGGAGATCCCATGCCGATCATCGCGCAAGGCACGTGGTCGGGCGAATTGCTGCGCGCACCCGTAGGAGAGAACGGTTTCGGTTATGACCCCATTTTCTATGTGCCCACGTATCGCTGCTCATCGGCGCAATTGCCGCCGGAAGTGAAAAACCAGCTGAGCCACCGCGGCCAGGCGCTGCGTTCCCTGCTTGCCCAATTCACCGAACGCCATGCCGGCCAATCCTGAATCCATCATGCTGCCGGCGCTTTCATTGTACGTGCATATGCCCTGGTGCGTGCGCAAATGCCCCTATTGCGATTTCAATTCCCATGAAAGCACCGGCGCTCTCCCGGAAAAGGAATATGTCGACGCCTTGTTGTGCGATCTGGATGGCGAGCTCGCAGCCGTTCGTGACAGGTCATTGATCAGTATTTTCTTTGGCGGCGGCACACCCAGTCTTTTCTCCGGCGCCGCGATTGAACGGTTGCTGGACGGCATACGCGCGCGGTTGCCGTTGTCTGCCGACATCGAAATCACATTGGAGGCCAATCCCGGCACGGCGGAGGCCGGCCGCTTCAAGGCTTATCGCGCGGCGGGCGTGAACCGGCTGTCCATCGGCGTGCAGAGTTTTCGCGATGAACAATTGCGCGCGCTCGGCCGCATACACGATGCCGCCGAGGTGGAGCGCGCATGGCAGATGGCGCGTGCCGCGGGTTTCGACAACATCAACCTTGACCTCATGTACGCACTGCCCGGCGAGCGGGACGCCGCCGGCGCGCTGGCCGATCTGAACCGGGCGCTCGATTTTGCCCCTGAACATCTGTCGTGGTACCAGTTGACGCTGGAGCCCGACACCGCCTTTCATCGCAAGCCGCCCGCGCTGCCCGATGAGGACGTCGTGCACGCCATTGAGGAGCGGGGCAGGCGGCTGCTCGCGGAGGCGGGCTACAGGCGCTACGAGGTATCGGCCTACGCGCGCGCGGGACGATCATCGCGGCATAATCTCAATTACTGGCAGTTCGGCGATTATCTCGGCATTGGCGCCGGCGCACACGGGAAGCTCACCGCCGCCGATGGCGTCATCACCCGCCGCGCCAAGCAGCGCAACCCGCGCAGCTACATGAAACTTGCCGGTACGCTTCCCGTGATGACGGAGGAACGCATCGCCAGTGCGGCGCAGATCACCAGTGAATTCATGATGAATGCGCTGCGGCTGTGCGAGGGCGTGCCCGTGAATTTGTTTGAGGAACGCACCGGGCTGCCGTTGTCCTCAATCCAGCAAGAGATTCAACGCGCCCGAGAACTTGATTTGCTGGAGCGCGATGATTTTGTGTTGCGGCCCACGGCGCGTGGCCGGCGTTACCTTAACGATCTTATCGCCGTGTTTGCCGGCACGCCGGCGCCTGTGATTCATAGCGCCATTGAGGTTGGAGATTCGCGCCATGCGGGCCATGCTGCTTGAACGGGCCGGGGCGCCGCTGGTAATGACCGACCGTCCGGTGCCGATCCCTGGACCGGGCCAGATCCTGCTGCGCGTGCGTGCCTGCGGTGTCTGCCGCACTGATCTGCATATTTGCGACGGCGAACTGGCAAAACCGAAACTGCCGTTGATCCTGGGCCATGAGATCGTGGGCGAAGTTGTTTCCTGTGGTGCCGGCGTGACGGATGTCGCGACGGGTGCACGCATGGGGGTGCCATGGCTGGCGCACACCTGCGGCCGCTGCCGCTATTGCGAACGGGGTCTCGAGAATCTCTGCGATCACGCCCTGTTCACCGGCTATCAGGTCGACGGCGGCTACGCCGAATACACCCTGGCCGAGCACCGCTATTGCCTGCCATTGCCGCCCGGCCGCACCGATGCCGATCTCGCGCCGCTCCTGTGCGCCGGCTTGATCGGTTACCGCGCCCTGCGCCTGGCCGGTGAGGCCCCGCGTCTGGGCGTCTATGGCTTCGGCGCGGCGGCGCACATCATCGCCCAGATTGCCCGGCATCAGGGCCGTGAGGTGTATGCCTTCACCCGGCCCGGCGACACGGATGGGCAGCGGTTCGCACTGCAAATGGGCGCGGCATGGGCCGGCGATTCGGATCAGATGCCGCCGCAGGTGCTGGACGCGGCGTTGTTGTTCGCGCCGGTGGGCGCACTGGTGCCGGCGGCGCTCAAAACCGTGGCCAAGGGCGGGACCGTCGTGTGTGCCGGCATCCACATGAGCGAGATACCCGCGTTCCCGTATGAGATCCTGTGGGGCGAACGCAGTGTGCGTTCGGTGGCCAATCTGACCCGCCGCGACGGCGCGGAGTTCATGGCGTTGCTGAACGAGGTGCCCATACACACCCATGTCCAGCCCTTCCCGCTCGCCGATGCCAACATCGCCCTCGAACGATTGCGCGCCGGCCGGTTGCAGGGCGCAGCGGTGCTCAAAATGCCGGCATGATTCATCGCCTCTAATGCTGGTTGTAGAATGGTCCCCGCCATGTCCGAATCATTTCATCGTGATGCCCTGGCCGGGGGCAGCCGCCTGCACTGGTACGTAATAGACAAGGTGCTGGGACAGGGCGGCTTCGGCATCACCTATCTCGCCCGCGACGAAAATCTGCATCAGCCGGTCGCCATCAAGGAGTATCTGCCGCGCGACCTGGCGTTGCGGCAGCAGGACGATTCCGTGCAGCCGATGTCCGGCGAGCAGGGCGCGCAGTTCCTGTGGGGGCTGGAACGTTTCACCAGCGAGGCGCGCACGCTGGCGCAATTCCGTCATCCCAACATCGTGCGCGTGCTGACGGTGTTCGAGGAAAACAATACCGCCTACATGGTGATGGAGTACGAGCAGGGGCAGGGGCTGCATGAAATCCTGAGCGAGCGCAAGACGCTGCCGCAGCAGGAACTCGAGAACATCCTGATGCCGCTCATGGAGGGTCTGGAAAAGGTGCACGCCGCGGGCTTCATCCACCGTGACATCAAGCCCGCGAATATCTTCATCCGCGCCGGCGGCAGCCCCGTGTTGCTCGATTTCGGTTCCGCGCGGCAGGCGCTGGGCGAACAGACCCGGACCCTGACCAGCCTGGTGTCGCCCGGATACGCGCCCTTTGAGCAATACACGACCAGGGGCGAGGAAAAACAGGGGCCGTGGACGGACATTTACGGTCTGGGCGCCACGCTTTATCGCGCCGTCACCGGGCGTTCCCCCTGCGATGCCGTGGATCGAAGCGAGGCCCTGCTGCATACCGCGCGCGATGATTACGTCTCCTGCACGGATATCGGCCGCGGCAAATACAGCGAAATATGGCTGCGGGCCATTGATCATGCCCTGGGCTTTCGCCCCCAGGATCGGCCGCAAAGCATCGCCGCATGGCGTCGGGAATTTACCGCTCCAACTGCGGAGGCGCCCACAGTCGCGGCCGCCGCCGTACCGCGGCCCGTCAAACCGGCCCGCAATATCGCGCCCGCGTCATCGCCCGTTGGAGCGCCACAGCCACGCCGATCACGGCGATGGCTGCCGGCGCTGATGGCGCTGGCCGCGGCCCTGGCGTTTCTCAAGTTCGCGCATTTGCCGAAACATCCACATCCGGTCGCGGAATCGCCGGCCGCGTCAGCTGCCGCGCCGGCGCCGCAGGCGGCGACGGAAACGGCAACCACTGCAACGACGCCGCAGCCGGCGACTTCTGCCGCGCCATCTTCCACTGCCGAGGCAACCCCGACGCAAAAGGGCAATACAGAAAACCCGTCTGAGCCGGTCGCGCCTGCGCCGACTGCGGGGCAGTCAGCGACGGCATCCAAGGAAGCGTCCGGTGCGCCGGCCACGGATACGGCTTCCGCCGAGGACGCACAGAGCGACCGCCCACTCAAGGGCGGGCGTGAGCTGGCCCCGGGCCAGCTCAGGAAACGCCGGCAGGAGGTGGAACAGCTGGCCTCGAGTGCCAAGGAAGAGGCGCAGCGCGGCGATTACCGGAATGCGTTGCGAGATGTGCAGCAGGCATTGAAGCTCGCGCCGAACAATCCGCGGTTGCTGGAGGTGCGCCGCGAATTGATACAACAATACAGAAACAGGCAGGAACGTTGATTCCACGGGGGAGGTTCATCCAGATGTCCACCATTGTCCGCAGTTCCGCCGGCTGGATGTCGGGCGCGATGGCGGGCGTGCTCGCGGTTGCCGCCGCGGGCGCGCTCGGGGCCATCGCCCTGCATCGCGGCGAGACCGTGAGCAGCCTGTGGTTCATCGTCGCGGCCGTATGCGTGTACACGCTGGGCTATCGTTTCTACGCCGCCTTCGTGGCGGCCAGGGTGCTCTCGCTGGACGCCACGCGCGCCACGCCCGCCGAACGCTTCAACGACGGGCGCGATTTCGTGCCGACCAACAAGTGGGTCGTCTTCGGCCACCACTTCGCGGCCATCGCCGGGCCGGGGCCGCTGATCGGCCCGACGCTAGCCGCGCAGTTCGGATATCTGCCGGGAACGCTGTGGATTTTGATCGGTGCGGTGCTTGGCGGCTGCGTGCAGGACTTCGTGATCCTGTTCTGCTCCATACGCCGCGACGGGCGCTCGTTGGGGCAGATGGCCCGCGATGAGCTGGGGCCGCTGGGCGGCGCGGCGGCGCTCATCGGCGTCATGATGATCATGATCATTCTCATCGCCGTGCTGGGACTGGTCGTGGTCAACGCCATGAAACACAGCCCGTGGGGCACCTCCACCGTCGCCGCCACCATTCCCATCGCCATGTTGATCGGCCTGTACATGCGTTACCTCCGTCCCGGCCGCGTGCTGGAGGCGACCGCGATCGGCGTGGCGCTGCTGCTGCTGTCGGTGTGGGGCGGCGGCATCGTCGATCAGCATCCCATGCTGCGCACCTGGTTCGATTACGACGGGCCCGAACTCGCGCTCATGATCATCATCTATGGCTTCGCGGCGGCGGTGCTGCCGGTGTGGCTGTTGATTGCGCCGCGCGATTATCTTTCCACCTTCATGAAGATCGGCACCATCCTTGCCCTAGCCTGCGCGATCATCATTCTGCGACCGGAGGTGAAGATGCCGGCGTTGTCACGCTTCATCGACGGCACCGGCCCCATCTTCGGCGGAAAATTATTTCCGTTCGTGTTCATCACCATTGCCTGCGGCGCCATCTCCGGCTTTCACGCGCTGATTTCCTCAGGCACCACGCCCAAGATGATCACCAGTGAGAGGGACGCGCGTTTCATCGGTTACGGCGCCATGGCGATGGAGTCGTTCGTGGCAATCATGGCGATGATTGCGGCCACGGTGCTGGAACCGGGCGTGTACTTCGCCATCAACAGCCCGCCGGGCGTGGTCGGGGCCGAGGCGGCGAAGGCGGTGGCGGTGATCAGCGGCTGGGGGTTCCCGGTCACCACCGATCAAATGCAGGCGCTGGCGAAGGAAATGGGTGAAAGCACCCTGTTCGCGCGCACCGGCGGCGCGCCGTCGCTGGCCGTGGGCATGGCGAGTATTTTCGGCAACACCTTCGGCGGCGCGGCGCTCGCCGTCTGGTATCACTTCGCCATCATGTTCGAGGCCCTGTTCATCCTGACCACGCTCTCCGCCGGCACCCGCGTGGCGCGTTTCATGCTGCAGGACATGCTCGGCAATGCCATTCCCGTCCTGGGACGCACCAGCTGGTATCCCAGCGTTCTTTTGTGCAGCGGCGGGGTCGTGGCTGCGTGGGGATACTTCCTCTACGCCGGCACCAAGGATCCGCTCGGTGGCATCAACAGCCTGTGGCCGCTGTTCGGCATCGCCAATCAAATGCTGGCCGCCATCGCGTTGTGCGTGGCCACCACCATCCTGATCAAGTCCGGCGTGAGAACGGGCCGGGTGCATTACGCGGCGATCACCGGATTACCACTGCTCTGGCTGGTGACCATCACCAGTACAGCGGCATGGGAAAAGCTCTTCAGCCCGGAGTTGCGCGTCGGCTTCCTTGCCCACGCGCGGGATCTCGGCGACAAACTGGCCGCGGGCGCGCTGTCCCCGGACCAGGCGGCGGCGGTATCCCAGCTCATCTTCAACGATTACCTCGACGCCGCACTGGCGGCGTTTTTTCTGTTGATTACCTGGCTGCTGCTGTTCGAGACTTTACGCACCTGCCGCGCGGTGCTCGAGGGCCGCCATCACGAGCCGCTCAGCGAGGCGCCCTACATTCCCACCCGGCTGGCGGAGGTCTGACATGGAACAATTGCGAAATGCTTTCCGGCGATTCTGGGGGTGGGTCCGCGCCGTCAGCGGCGACGATGCTTATGAGCGCTACCTCGCGCATCACCGCGATCAACATCCCGGCAGCGCGCCGCTCACTCGCGGGGAATTTTTCCGCAGCGAGCAGGAACGCCGGTGGGAAAAATCAAATCGTTGTTGCTAACGCCACAAATACAAGACGGCGGCGCCAAAGACGATCCGATACCAGGCAAACAAGGTAAAGTTGTGGCGGCCGATGTAATGCAGCAGTCCGCGGATCGCCAGTAGTGCGCTGACGAACGCGGCGAACAGGCCGGCGATCAATCGATCCGTTTCCGCCGCGGAGAACAGCGCAAGCTTGTCGTACAGCTGGTAGCCGGTCGCGGCCAGCAACGTCGGGATGCCGAGCAGGAAGGAAAATTCGGTCGCCGCCTGGCGCGACAGCCCGAAATACAATCCGCCGATGATGGTGGCGGCGGCGCGCGAAGTGCCCGGGATGAGCGACAACACCTGCACGCATCCGATCTTCAGCGCCTCCGTCCAGCGCAATTGATCGACGCTGCGCACGCGCACACAGAGCGGCAGGTGTTCCAACGCCAGCATCACCACGCCGCCGACAATCAGCGCCCAGCCCACTGTATGCCTGTTGAACAGGCGCGTCATGATTTCATGGTGGAACGCCACGCCGACGCAGGCGGCCGGCAGGAATGCCAGCAGCAGGTGGAACAGGAGATTCTGCGACAGCGGCTGCGTGGAAAGGCGGACAAACGAATTC
>DATJVC010000021.1 GCA_035501935.1 Gammaproteobacteria bacterium
ACGTACACGAAGGTGCTGGGCATGGCGCAGCCGCCCGCCAGACAGCTGGTGATGGTGTTGTAGGGGTGCTCGAAGCTGCCATCCCCGCCCGCCGCGGCGGTGTTGTCGATGTGGAAGACGGAGGTGGAGACGGTGACCTTGTGCCCCATGTCGTCGTTGCCGGATTCGACGCCGTGGAAGCTGCCGTGCAGGCCATCGACGCTCCCCAGCCGGTCGGTGGCCTTGATGTCGATGTCGCGCTCGACAAACTGGATCATGCGCTCGGGCACGGTGCGCTTGCGGTTGACGTTGGGGTAGCCAAACGAGTAGCGCAGCTGCAGCATGGTCTCGCCGCCAAACAGGTCGTCGGACTGCGCACTGACGCCCACGGAGATGTCCTGCATGAGCCGCATTTCGATGCGTCCCTTGACGCCGTCGGCTGCCTTCGGGGTCACGCTGCCGTCGAAGTGGTAGCCACCGAGGTAAACACGGGTCTCGGCAAAGTCGATCCAGGGGATGCGCACGCCGACCTCGCCATCGAAGCCCTGCAGGGCTTCTTCATAAATGCCGTTGGCAAACAGGGTATGGGCCTGGAACAGGCCGCCGTCCAGCGCCGTGTCCAGCCGCTTTTCGTCGGTGATGGGGGCGTAGTAGTTGAAGCGGGCGTCGTACATGTCGCCCAGCGCTTCCACGCCGAAGGTAAACTGGTTGAAGCGGTTGTCGTTGAGCGTGTCGCGGGTGTCAAAGGCGGCGTAGCCGCCCAGGATCCAGTCCCGCTGCGGCGTCAGCCAGCGATAGCCCAAGCCGAAATTGAATTCGGTGTCCTTGCCGTCGGTCTGGGTGATGGTGCCGCGCAGGTCGCCGTAGAGGAGTGATTGGTTGTCCTGCCAGATGGGTTGCAGTAAAGCGCCGCCGTAGAGCAGCCGGCCTTGCGTCGAGGGCATCAAATAGACTTCGATGTTGCGGTTCCACTCGGTGGCCGGCACCGCCATCGGCGTGAGCGCCGCGGTGATGGCCAAGGCCAGGGCTGCGCGCTTGAAGTGCGGGGGATTCCGAAGAGGACATGGAAATATACCGCTCAGCATGATCTGATGCGATTTCATTGCCATCCCCCGTATGAATTATTGATTTTTTGTAGCATCAACAATACAACTTTCCCGCTTTTTGAGTATAGGTGGCTTGGGGTTCAGGATCAATCAGTAACAGCTCAAATTTAAGTGGCCAGAAGGGAAATAAATTCCTCGATCTTTCCACCCGCCCCCGCGGGATTTCATTGCAAAAATACGTCAGGGTCAGCCGGGACGGCTGGCCCAGGATTCGAGGATGATTTCGCGCAAGCGCGCCTCCCGTGCCGCGGTCAGGGGAACATCGACCCGCAGGCTTGCCTCAATCTCATGCAGCGAGTGCTGGATGAATCGAGGGCTTGATTATGCGGCGATATGCGATACAAACTTCTCAAACTTTCCACCCGGCCCGCGCGGTATCTCGTCTTTAAAATACGTCAGACTCAGCCGGAAGGGGTAACCCAACTCCTCCAGAATAATTTCACGCAAGAGTGTTTCCTGTGATGCAGTCAAGGGGACATCAACCACCAATCGCGCTTCGATGTCCTGTGGAGTGTGCTGTACGAGCTGATGCTGCCGCACCATCATGATTTCAGGATACCGATCAAAGCTTACATTGGCCCATCGCCTCTGGCCGGTGGGCAGGATCAGCAGATTACGAGTGCGTCCGGGAATGCTTGTTATGGTCGGCAGGCCCCGCCCGCATCGGCAGGGAGGACCCGCTTCGACATAGTCGCCCAGTTCGTATCGGATCAACGGCGTGGCGAAATTATGCAGAGAGGTCGCCACCATCCGGCCAATCTCTCCCGGAGCACAACTTCCGCCTTTTTCATCAAGGATTTCCACCAATACGGACTCCGCCATGACATGATAATGCCCATCGTTCTGCGGACACTGCAGGGCCAGATAACCAAGCTCAGTGCAGCTGTACATATCGTGAAGCGGCACTCCCCACACCTGTCGGCATGACTCGCGCAAATCCGGAGCGACTGTTTCACCCAGGGTTCTTACACCGCGCAGATTGGGCAGCCGTTCGCTCGTGGCGGCGAAATACTCCGCAAGCGCCTTGAGTATCGTCGGATAAGTCAGCAAATAGTCGGGGTTGAATCTGATCAGCCAGCGCGCCTGGGTCTCGATATCCGAGGACTTCAAAACACCGGCGGCGCCGGTGACCGCCACCTCGCAGACGGGCGTACCCCAATTGTTGATGATCGCGCCGTCCGGTGGTGCCCCCAAGCCCGGGTCAATGCTCTCGCGGATTACGGCGAGCCTGCCGCTGAAATCGCGTTGATGCCAGACATGGTCACGTAATGTCAGCGCCTCCCATAGAAGCTGGTCAATTTCAGTGCGCCTCACGGTGACCGGTTCGCCGGTGGTGCCGGAAGTCTGTACAGTCGTGATACATCCGAACCTGGCGGGCACTTTGCTGCTGTGCAGGGTGTCGCCGGCGTGCTGGATTTCGCGGCGCGTAAGCAGCGACAACCGCCGCCACATGGTCCAGTCCAGCGTCAGGTCCGTCATATAGCCAGCCACTGTCAGCCGTTCCCGATAAAACGGCGAGGTATGCCAGGCGTGTTGAAACAATAGCTGCATCTGATTCAATTGATATTCCAGCAACTGTTCCGCCGGCCACCATTGAGACTCTTCCAATTGTTGGAGTTGCTTAAGCAATAGTTCGCCGCGCGCGGTGGGCAAACGTGGACGGGGAGCAGGTGTCTCAGCCATCAGAATGAAGTAAGGTGTGATAATTACTCGTGCACGCAGTATATGAATGATGCAATATCAGGTAAATCCACGGTGTGTGGGGCGGCCTTGGAAACGACCACGCTCACTTTGCCGCCGCCATGTTAACCGTTATGCTTACGGCATCTAGGGTTTGGGAGGACGGCATCATGACCAGACATCTGGCTGTTCTGATCACCGCAGTAATGTTGGGGCTTTCTGGGGAGACTTTCGCCCTGGGGCTCGGCAAAATAGAAGTGCTGTCCAAGTTGAATCAGCCCTTTGAGGCCAGGATCCCCTTGATTGGCGTGCAGGAAGGTGACGCGGACAACTTGAAAGTCTCGCTGGCCGGTCAGGAACGCTTCAAACAGGCCGGCGTGGAGTACACCCCCTATTTGACCGGCCTGCGCTTCGAGGTCATGACCAAGGCGGGGGCGGCTTATGTGCGCGTTCACAACCATGACTTGCTGCAGGAACCGTATTTGAGCTTTCTTCTGGAGGTGCGTTCGGCCTCGGGCAATGTGGTGCAGCAATATAATGCGCTTTTCGATCCGCCGAAGCCCTAGTTAAAGTGTCTATACAAACAGAAGGTGCGCCGCTTACGCGTTGCTGTTTATGCACCGTGCCATCAGGCCCGCGAATTCTCCAGTCAATGTCCTCCCCACATCCTTGGAAACGCAATGGAATTGTTGTAACTTATTATTTTATATAGCTATATTTTATGGTAATAATTTGACCGTTTTGTTACCGAGGCCGGTATTCATTGCCATGATATGTCCTTCGCGACGCTTTACACACAAAGTTATAAACAGCTTTTGTGGGTAAATTCTTTAATAAAAATCGTGCCATCGCGATATAGAGTAATGCCGATAGGCAGTTACTGAAATATTCAAAGAATTTTTGGAACAAAATTGGAATGTCTGCGCCGACTCAACAGTTGTGCAAGGCTCTCACTGAATATGGACACCGCAAATGAAAAGTAAAAAATTCCATCTCCCCGCCCTCCTGATGGCCGGCATGTTGGGTGACAATGTGCTCGCCGCCCAGGAGGCGGGGACAAATGATATCAGCGATCAGGCGCGGGAGATGATGATGAGCGGCGCTCAGAAATACGATCAGTGTCTGCAAGAACAGGCGCAGGCGATGTTCAACGAATACGAGGACGTGCGCCAGTTGGCTGATCAAGCCATGGTCAAATGCCGCCCGACGCTGGCTGAATTGGAGCAGAATCTGAAAGATCAAAAGCTCGACCCCGGCCTGACCGCCGGCTACGTCCGGCATGCCCGCGATTCAGCCGTGCGCCACCTGCTGCCGCGCCTGATGGCCGCCAAGGCGCAGGCCGGTAACGCGGCGGGTGCGGCAGCTACTGGCCCGAAGTCCCGGAATTAGACTCGGATTATATTTTCGACTTGAGCACCAACGGTGCCAGTTCACGCAGGGCCTGCCGATAGACCCCGCGCTTGAATGCCACGACTTCGCGCAGCGGCCGCCAGTAATACACCCAGCGCCAGGCGTCGAATTCAGGCGGATCGGCGCAATCCAGCCGCACCCGGCTTTCATCGCTGGTCAGCCGCAGCACGTACCACACCTGCTTCTGGCCGATGCACAACGGCAGACGTCCGCGCCGGATCAGCCGTTTGGGAAGGCGGTAGGACAGCCAGTCGCGCGTGCAACCAATGACGTCCACATCGACGGCCTCCAGCCCCACCTCCTCGCGCAGCTCGCGATACATCGCCTCTTCCGGTGTTTCATCGGGCCTGATGCCACCCTGCGGAAACTGCCAGGCATTCATGCCGGAACGCCGCGCCCACAATACGCGCCCGCGACAGTTGGTGAGGATGATGCCGACGTTCAGGCGGAAACCCTCGCCGTCGATGACATCAGCACGTTCGGTAACCGGGCCCATGGGGGAATTTTTTCATAAACACGGGCGCCCCGGCAACCTGGTTTCAGGTAGACTGCGCGCCTTGCAACGGATGGGAATGATCACCTTGGCGCTCGCCATTTTTGACTTGGACAACACCCTCATCGCCGGTGACAGCGACGTATTGTGGGGCCAGTTTCTGGGCGAACATGGCCACGTGGATTACACCTCCCACGAACGCGAGAATCAGCGCCATTTCGCCGCCTACAAGGCGGGGGGGCTGGACATCATGGCCTTTCTGCGTTTCCAGTTGCGCATCCTGAGCGAGCATGACGTTGAAACGCTGCACCGCTGGCGCGACGCCTTTGTGAAGGAGAAAATCGAACCGGTCCTGTTGCCGAAAGCGCGGGCATTGATCGAAAAACACCGCGATCAGGATGATGTCCCCGTCATCATTACCGCCACCAACCGCTTCATCACGGCGCCCATTGCCGGCCTGTTCGGCGTCGAACATCTGATTGCCAGTGAACCGGAATTCAAGGATGGCTGCTACACCGGCGGCGTCAGCGGTGTGCCCTCGTACGCTGCAGGCAAGGTGACGCGAATGCGGGACTGGATGCAGGCACATGGCTGTGATTTGAATGGTGGCTGGTTTTACAGCGATTCGCACAACGACCTGCCGCTGCTGCGCGAAGTGCCTCATCCGGTGGCGGTCGATCCCGACCCTCAGTTGACCGCCGAGGCCCGCAAGCGGGGCTGGCCCATCATCAGCCTGCGTTGACACGATAATGAGCGGTGCCACAAACGCCGCCTTCCAGTCAATTTCGTAATAAAACCTTCTGCGAGAAGCGGTACATTAGATTTTCACGATCCGGAACTATTGGACGGCGCGGCGTCTCTATCTGATTACCGACAGGAGTTCACAGCATGGGCAGGCTCGCGGGCAAAATTGCAGTCATCACTGGGGGCAATAGCGGCATGGGTTTGGAGACCGCGAGGCGTTTTGTGGCGGAAGGCGCCAATGTGGTCATCACCGGCCGCAGACGGAAGGAACTGGATGAGGCGGTGAAATCCATGGGCAAAAATGTCACCGGCATCCAGGGGGACGTATCCAATCTCAAGGATTTGGATCGTCTTTATGCCGGGGTGAAAGAAACACACGGACACATCGACATCCTGTTTGCGAACGCCGGCCTGGGACAGGTCGTGCCCCTTGATCTGGTCAGTGAGAAAGTCTTCGACCTGCATTTTGATGTCAATGTCAAAGGCCTGTTCTTCACCGTACAGAAGGCGTTGCCGCTGATGCGCGACGGTGGCTCCATCATTCTCAACGCCTCAATCGCGGCCCGCAAAGGCATGGGTGGAATGAGCGTGTACAGCGCGACCAAGGCGGCGGTGCGCTCATTTGCCCGCACGTGGACGATGGACCTGAAGGACAGGAAGATCCGCGTCAATACGCTGAGCCCGGGGCCCATTGATACGCCGATTTTTGGAAAGATGGGATTGACGGAAGAGCAGACCAGGGAATTTGGAGAACATGTTCTGGAGCAGGTCCCCATGGGGCGCATGGGCACTTCGGATGAAGTCGCCAGGGCGGTGGTATTTCTCGCGTCCGACGACAGCAGCTACATCACGGGGATAGATCTTTGCGTCGATGGCGGCATGGCGCAGATTTAAGCTGCAGTCAGGGTTCGTGATGGCCGTCGGGTTCATAACAGCCGAGAGGGGCCTGACATGAAGGAAGATGACGTACGCCGCCGCGCCTTTGCCATGCCGTTGACCAGTCCCGCCTATCCTCCCGGGCCCTACCGCTTTGTCAATCGTGAATACCTGATCATCACCTACCGCACCGATCCCGCGATTCTGGAGCAGGTGGTTCCGGCGCCGCTGAAAGTGCATGAACCGCTGGTGAAATTCGAGTTCATGAAAATGCCGGATTCGGCGGGCTTCGGCGATTACTGCGAATCGGGCCAGGTGATCCCGGTAAGCTTCAAGGGCGAAGTAGGCGGATACCAGCATGGCATGTATCTCGACGACCATGCCCCGATTGCGGGTGGACGCGAACTATGGGGATTTCCCAAAAAACTGGGGGAGCCGGTTTTGCGCGTGGTCAAAGACACATTGATAGGCACACTGGACATCAACGGCATGCGCGTGGCGGCGGGAACGATGGGGTATAAGTATCTGGCGCTGGATAAAGATCAGGCGTTCAACGCCCTGGCAGCGCCGACCTTCCTGTTGAAAATCATTCCCCATGTGGACGGATCCCCGCGCATCTGCGAACTTGTGCGTTATACGCTGCAGGACCTCGTAATCAAAGGCGCCTGGAGCGGGCCGGGTGCCCTCGCCCTGACGCCGCATGCGCTGGCGCCGGTGGCGGAATTACCGGTCCTGGAGGTCGTTTCCGCCGTTCATATCCTCACCGACCTCACCCTGCCGCTGGGCAAGGTCGTCCATGACTATTTGAAGTAGCGGCACGGGCCGCACGTTGGAGGTATACCATGCGACTGAAAGACAAAGTGGCCGTGATAACGGGAGCGGCCAGCGGTATCGGCAGGGACATCGCGCAGACCTTCGCGCGCGAGGGTGCCAGGGTTGTCATCGCCGACCTCAACCTGGACAGCGCCGGCACCGCCGCCTCTGAATTGCAAAAGAGCGGAGCGACGGCGCTCGCCGTCGCCATGGACGTGGGCGACGAACAGCAGGTCAACAGCGGCATTGCCCAAGTCGCGGACAAATTCGGCGGCGTGGACATCCTGGTGAGCAATGCCGGCATCCAGCACATCGACCCGGTGGTCGATCTGTCGTTCGACAACTGGCGCAGGTTGATTGCGATCCATCTCGACGGCGCGTTCCTGACCACGCGCGCCTGCCTGAAGCACATGTACCGTTCGCGTCGCGGTGGTACCGTCATTTACATGGGTTCGGTGCACTCCAAGGAGGCTTCGCCGCTCAAGGCGCCTTACGTGGCCGCAAAACACGGGCTGATCGGATTGTGCAAGGTCGTGGCCAAGGAAGGCGCTGCGCACGGCGTGCGCGCCAATGTCATCTGCCCGGGATTCGTGCGCACCCCCCTGGTCGACAAGCAGATCCCCGAACAGGCGAAGGAACTTGGGATTTCGGAGCAGGACGTCGTCAAGAATGTCATGCTGAAGGAAACCGTCGATGGGGAATTCACCACCGTCGATGACGTGGCCCAGGTGGCGCTTTTTCTCGCGGCCTTTCCGACCAACGCGCTGACCGGGCAGTCCATCGTCGTCAGTCACGGGTGGTTCATGCAGTAGTGCCTCACACCTGCAGCCGCCCGGGGGGATTATGGACAAAGACGTGAACTATCTTCTGCTCGGCGGCGGTTTGGCGGCGGCAACCGCGGCCGAAACACTTAGATGTGACGGCGCAAGAGGCTCCATCGTCATGCTCGCCTCTGAAGACACGCTGCCCTACCACCGCCCCCCGCTGTCCAAGGAGTATTTGCTCAAAGACGAGGAGGTCGGACATTTGTTGGTCCATCCGGCCGGCTTCTATGAGGACAACGACATCGATGTTCGTCTTGGTGCCCGTGCGGTACGCGTTGATATACAGAACAAAATTGTGACAACGAACCGTGCCGAGTCTTTTCACTACAAAAAACTTCTGATAGCCACCGGCTCCCGGGTGCGTCGTCTCCCGGCCAGCGGCGGAAACCTCCGGGGGGTTTATTACCTGCGTACTCTCGCGGACGCGGCGGCACTGCGAACGGCCATCGCATCCGCGAAGAAGGCCGTTGTCATCGGTTCCAGCTTCATCGGCATGGAGCTGGCGGCGGTGTTTGCGGCTCGCGGTCTGCATACGACGGTGATCGCCAGGGATGAACTGCTTTACGACCCGCTGGAATCTCCGGAAATATCGTCATTTTTTGCCGATTATTACCGGGCGCGAGGTGTGGAAATCATCTCCGGACAAACAGTCACTGCATTGCGTGGAGACACGTCAGTCAATGAAATAGTGACGGATACGGACATCGTGGTTCCCTGCGACATTGTGGCCATCGGCGCGGGGGTCGCACCCGACGTAGGCTGCCTGGAAGGCAGCGGACTCGCACTGGATGACGGCGTGCTCGTCAATCAATATCTGCAAAGCAGCGACATGGACGTTTTTGCGGCGGGCGATGTGGCGCGTTTCTATGATCCGGTGATCCGGCGTCACCGCCGGATCGAGCATTGGGACAACGCGGTCAAACAGGGCCGGATCGCGGCCCGGAACATGCTGGACAAACGTCAATCCTATCGCGATGTCTCCATTTTCTTTTCTGATGTATTCGACATCTCCTTCAATTTCATCGGCGATCCCCAGGGTCACGATCAACGCATTGTCCGCACGACCGCGCCAGGTGAATCCTTCGCGGTCCTGTACACGAAGGACGACAACCTGAAAGCCGGGTTTTTCCTCAAGCAACCGCCCGTGGAAGAACAGGCGGCGGCATCCATGATCCTGAACCGGACATCGCTGACCCGTGTGGGGGCCAGTCTGGCGGACATTTCCCGGCCGCTGGCCCGCTGGGCCTCGCAAACGGTTCTGATCCTTCAGGGCGGGGGCGCGTTGGGCGCATTCGAATGCGGCGTCGTAAAGGCGCTTGAAGAACAGCAGATATTCCCGGACGTGGCGGCCGGCGTTTCAATCGGTGCGTTCAACGCCGCCATCATCGCCAGCCACCCGCGGCACGCGACTTCCGCATTGGAGGCGTTTTGGGGGGACCTGAGCATGTATGTGCCCCCCCTGCCCGATGAAACAATGCGTCGAACCCTGTCGTCATGGACTTCATTGACTTTGGGAAACCCCAGATTTTTCCGCCCGCGATGGCTGTGGCCGGCCGTGCTGACCCAGAAGCCGCCCCTTCAATGGACCAGCTACTATGATCCATCGCCGGTGAAGGATCTGCTCTGCAAGTACGTCGATTTCCAGAAGCTCAAGGACAGCCCCGTCCGGCTGCTCATCAACACGGTCAATGTCGAGACCGCGGAACTGGAGACCTTCGACAGTTACATCGAGGCGTTGACCGCCGATCATCTTCTCGCCAGCGGCAGCCTGCCGCCGGGTTTCCCCTGGACCACCATCAACGGCCGGCATTACTGGGATGGCGGGATGATCAGCAACTCGCCGCTTGATCAAGTCGTCGAACGTTGCGGCCTGACGGACAAAAAAGTGTACATCGTCAATCTTTACCCAGGCAGAAAACGCCTGCCGACGGATCTGAGCGAAGTGACGGCGCGCCGTGATGAAATAATTTACGCGGAAAGGATCCGTCAGGATATCCGCGTGCGTGAAACCATCGAGAACTACAAACAACTGGTGCAGAACCTCATCGACCGGCTCGCGCCTGACGCCGCAACTCAAATCAGACAGCACCCCCTGTATATCGAAACGGTGGGCCAAACAGGACCCATTTCGATCACACGCATCGTGCATGAAGGCGAACCAGGGGAAGGACCGTCGAAGGATTACGAATTTTCGGCGGAGACCATCGACGAACACATCGCGGCCGGTTATGCCGCCGCCCGCAAGGCGCTGGGAGTTTCTCCGCGCGCGCATTCCTGACAAAAACCACCGCCCGGTTTAACCGAGCAGTTTCTGCACGGCGTCGCGCTCCTCCTCCAGTTCCTTCCGGGTCGCCGCCATTCTGGCGCGGCTGAAGTCGTCGGTCGACAGACCCTGCACGATGCTCCAGTCGCCGTTCCGGCAGGTCACCGGGAAGGAATACATCAGGCCTTGGGGGATGCCGTAGCTGCCGTCGCTGGCCACCACCATGCTGGTCCAGTCGTCCGCCGGCGTGCCGAGCGCCCAGTCATGCATGTGGGCGATGGCGGCGTTGGCCGCCGAGGCGGCGCTGGAGGCGCCGCGGGCGCCAATGACCTCGGCGCCGCGCTTGGCGACCTTCGGAATATAGATCTTTTCATACCAGGCCTGATCGATCACGGGCATGACGGGCTTGCCGTCCACCAACGCATGATGCAAATCGGGATACTGGGTGGTGGAATGATTGCCCCAGATCGCGAGCTTTTTGATCGCGGTCACCGCCACACCCAGTTTGGCGGCCAGTTGGGCGATGGCGCGGTTGTGATCGAGCCGGGTCATGGCCGTGAAATTGCGGGCATTGAGATCCGGCGCGTGCTTGATCGCCGTCCAGGCATTGGTATTGGCGGGGTTGCCGACAACAATCACCTTGACTTTGCGGCTGGCGCGATCGTTCAACGCCCCGCCCTGCACCTTGAAGATGCCGCCATTGGCGGCCAGCAGGTCGCTGCGCTCCATGCCCGCCCCGCGCGGCTTGGCGCCGACCAGCAGGGCGTAATCCGCGTCCTTGAAGGCGGCGTTGGGGTCATCGCTTAGCTGCACCCCGCGCAACAACGGAAATGCGCAGTCGTCCAGTTCCATGGCCACGCCTTCGAGCGCCTTCATGGCCGGCGTGATTTCCAGTGCCTGCAGAATGACCGGTTGATCACGGCCCAGCATCTCGCCGGCGGCGATGCGGAACATCAGCGAGTAGGAAATCTGTCCGGCGGCGCCGGTGACTGCCACGCGTACGGGGGGCTTCATAATAGTCAGCCGCGCCCGTTGAGAGGCACGTATTCGCGCGTCTCTGCGCCCATGTAGAGCTGGCGTGGGCGGCCGATCTTGAAGTCCGGATCGGTCATGAGTTCCAGCCACTGCGCGATCCAGCCCACCGAGCGCCCCAGTGCGAAGATGACCGTGAACATTCCCAGTGGTATGCCCAGTGCCTTCAAGATGATGCCGGAATAAAAGTCCACGTTGGGATAGAGTTTGCGCTCGATGAAATATTCATCCTTGAGTGCAATGTCCTCCAGCTTGAGCGCAGTGTCGAACAGCGCCCGATCGACCTTGTCGGGCAGCCGTTCCAGCAGGTCGTAGCAAACCTTGCGGATGACGCGCGAACGCGGATCGAAGTTTTTGTAGACGCGATGGCCGAAGCCCATGAGGCGGAAGGTGTCGTTCTTGTCCTTGGCGCGGGCGATGTATTTCGGAATGTTGTCCGGGGTCTTGATTTCGTTGAGCATGTGGATCACGGCCTCGTTGGCGCCGCCGTGGGCTCGTCCCCACAACGACACCATGCCGGCCGCGACGCAGGCGAAGGGATTGGCCTCGGCGCTGCCGGACAGGCGCACGGTCGAGGTGCTGGCGTTCTGCTCATGGTCGGCATGTAGAATCAGCAGCACATCCAGGGCGCGTACCGCCACGGGGTCGGGCGTATAGGTGCTCATGGGATGCGAAAACATCATGTTGAGGAAGTTTTCGACATAGCCGAGCGAGTTGTTGGGATAGACGAACGGATGGCCGATGGAGAACTTGTGACACTGCGCCGCCAGCGTCGGCATCTTGGCGATCACGCGCTTGGCGGTCAGATCGCGGTCCGCCGGGTCGTTCAAATCCAGCGCCTCATGGTAATAAGAGGACAACGCGGCCATCACGCCCACCATGATTGACATCGGGTGCGCATCATAGAGGTAGCCCGCATACATGTGGTTGACGCGTTCGTGGACATTGCTGCGGAATTTGACCTGGGCCTCGAATTCCTCGTATTGCCGTCGCGTGGGCAACTCCCCGTACAGCAACAGGTAGCACACTTCGAGATAAGTGCTGTGTTCGGCAAGCTGTTCGATCGGGTAACCGCGATGGAGCAGGATGCCCTTCTCCCCATCCAGGTAGGTGATTTTGCTGCGGCAACTGGCGGTGGTTAAAAAGCCGGGATCAAGAGTAAACATGCCCAGGCCGCTGTAAAGCATCTTGGTATCTATGACCAGCGGGCCATAGGTCCCTTGATACACCGGGCATTCGATGGATTTGCCGGTCGCGTTGTCCTTGATTGTTACCGTATGCTTGCTCATCACCATCTTCCCCCATGATTTTTGAATCAATAGTTACAGCAGCCCCCTTCCCCCGTTTGGGGGCCGCCAAGAATAACGCTGGATTGCGCGCCGCAGCAAGCTCATAATTCCGCCTGCCGGAACAAAAAATATGGCGGAAGGGACAAATTCTGGGTATGGACTGGACTTTTTACTTAAAGCGGCTTACATAAGAGTTGGATAATCAAGCCTCTTTAACAAAAATTAGTGAGCGCCTGAAGCACACGTCACCATGAAAACCACCCTGCCCTCCTTTCTGTACAGCGGCAATGCGGCATACATCGAGGCGCTCTACGAGACCTATCTGGACAATCCCGCCGCCCTGGATGCGGATTGGCGGGGTTATTTTGATCGTCTGCAAACCGAAATAGCGCGCAGCAACGGCGACGCCCGGCATGATCAAATCCAGGACCGCTTGCGCCAGGCCGCGGTTCATCGCCATTCCGCGCCCCCCGCCGGTGCGGGGGTATCTGACGCGCATGCCAGAAAACAAGTGGCCGTACTGCAACTCATCAATGCCTACCGTTTCCGCGGCCATAGCCAGGCCGACCTCGACCCCCTGCATCAATACGAACGCCCGCAAGTTGCCGATCTGGACCCCGCATTCCACGGTCTCGGCACGGATGACATGGACACGGTATTCAACACCGGCTCCTTCCAGGGTGACGGGACGGAAATGAAGCTGAAGGACCTGGTGGCGGCATTGAAAAAGACCTACTGCGGCTCCATCGGCGCTGAGTACATGCACATCAATGACACTCCACAGAAGCGCTGGATACAGCAGCGCCTGGAGGCCAACGCAGCGGCGACTGCTTTCTCCACCGAGAAAAAACGACAAATTCTCGAGCGGCTCATCGCCGCCCAGGCGCTGGAGGAATACCTGCATACCAAATATGTCGGCCAGAAACGTTTCTCCCTGGAAGGGGGTGAAACATTGATCCCGCTGCTCGATGAGCTGATCCAGGGCGGCGGCAGCGCCGGCATCAAGGAGATCGTCATCGGCATGGCCCACCGCGGACGCCTCAACGTGCTCGTCAATATCGTCGGCAAGATGCCCTCCGAGCTGATGCAGGAATTCGAGGGCAAAAAAAAAGCCGGCGGCGGTTCCGGAGACGTGAAGTACCACATGGGTTATTCCTCGGATATCGATTCGCCAGGCGGGCCTGTGCATCTGACCCTGTCCTTCAATCCTTCGCACCTGGAGATCATCTCGCCGGTGGTGGAGGGCTCGGTGCGGGCGCGCCAGGATCGCCGCCGTGACAGTGCGCGCAGCCAGGTGCTGCCCATCCTGATTCACGGTGACGCGGCATTTGCCGGCCAGGGCGTGGTCATGGAAACCTTCAACTTCTCGCAAACGCGCGGCTATTCCACCGGCGGCACCGTGCATATCATCGTCAACAACCAGATCGGCTTCACCACCTCCGATCCGCTCGATTCACGCTCCACGCTGTATTGCACCGACGTGGCCAAGACCGTGCAGGCGCCGATCTTCCACGTCAACGCCGACAATCCGGAGGCCGTGCTGCGCCTCGCACAACTGGCGCTCGATTACCGCATGACGTTCAAGAAGGACGTCGTCATCGACCTCGTCTGCTTCCGCAAGCACGGCCACAACGAGTCCGACGAACCGATGGCCACCCAGCCGATCATGTACCAGCGCATCCGTCAGCACCCCGGACTGGTCAGGCTGTATTCCGATCGCCTGCAAAAGGAAGCGGTAATCGGCGCCGACGATCCGGCGCGCATCCGGCAACAGTACGTACAGATGCTCGAAGAAAATCAACCCGTATCCCGTTCGCCGATCTGCAATCTGGACAAGTCATTCACGGTAAACTTCGATCCGTACAAATCCGGCCACTGGTGGACGCTGGTCGACACCACCCTGCCACTGCCAAAGGCGCAGCATCTGGCCGGACGGTTCACCACCTGTCCCGAAAATTTCAAGCTGCACAAAAGCGTGACCAAGATCATGGAGGCCCGCCGTGAAATGGCGGCGGGCAATCAGCCCATGGATTGGGGATTCGCCGAGACCCTGGCCTACGCCAGCCTGGTCGATGAGGATTACCCCGTGCGACTCTCCGGTCAGGACAGCGGCCGCGGCACCTTTTTCCACCGCCATGCCGTGCTGCATCATCAAGAGACCGGGGAAACCTTCCTGCCACTGCGGAACATCCGCGAGGGCCAGGCGCAGTTTCTGGTCATCAATTCCACGCTCTCGGAGATGGCGGTGTTGGGCTTCGAATACGGGTTCAGCAGTTCGGAGCCGGGCGCACTGGTCATTTGGGAGGCGCAATTCGGCGACTTCGCCAACTGCGCGCAGGTGGTCATCGACCAGTTCATCGCCTCCTGCGAGGCCAAATGGGGCCGGTTGTGCGGCTTGACGCTGTTCCTGCCGCACGGCTACGACGGCCAGGGGCCGGAGCATTCCTCGGCGCGCCTGGAGCGCTTCCTGCAATTGTGCGCCGAGGACAACATGCAGGTGTGCGTACCGAGCACACCGGCGCAGATGTTCCACTTGCTGCGGCGGCAAATGCTGCGCCCCTACCGGCGCCCGCTGGTGGTCATGACGCCCAAGAGCCTGTTGCGCCACAAACTCTCGGTATCGACCCTGGCGGACATCACCGACCGCAGTTACCAGATGGTGTTGAAGGAGATCGATCCCATCCAGCCGTCAAAGGTGGATCGCATTTTGGTTTGCAGCGGCAAGGTATATTTTGATTTGCTGGAGGCGCGCCGCGCCAACGGCATCGATGACATTGCGATCCTGCGCATCGAACAGCTCTATCCCTTCCCGCGCAATGATCTGCGCGCCGCCATCGAGAGCTATCCGAACGCGCGCGAAGTGGTGTGGGTGCAGGAGGAACCGCACAACCAGGGTGCCTGCGCCTTCCTGCTCGAAAGCCTGAACCTGTTCAGTTGCCTGCACGCACCGCAGAACATGATCATTGTGGCGCGTCCGCACTCCGCAGCGCCGGCCGTGGGCTCGCTCGCCCTGCATCAGGAACAGCAAAAAACCATCGTCAGTGACGCGCTCCGCCTGCAAGACCGCACCGCGCAGAAGAAAAAAACGGCCTGAGCATTAGTTATACTATCGGGGCGGCGCAAAGCCGTATGTCGCGCCGTTCGCAAGGAAAGGGGGCAAAATGTTCATCGAAGTGAAGGTGCCCGTGCTCGCGGAATCGATCGCCGACGCCACCCTGCTTGAGTGGCGCAAAAAAGCGGGGGAACCCGTCAGCAGGGGCGAGAACCTGATCGATCTTGAAACCGACAAGGTCACGCTGGAAGTAGTGGCACCCGAAAGCGGCGTATTGAAGGAAATCAAAAAAAACACGGGCGACACCGTGGTCAGCAACGAGGTGCTCGCCATCCTCGACACCAATGCCACCGGCGCGGTCGCGGCTGCATCCGCGGCAGCCGCCCCCGCGCCGAAGGCGGTACTACAAAAGGCGGCGGCGCCCCCCGCCGCCAAGCTCAGCCCCGCGGCGCGCAAGCTGGTGGACGAAAAGTCCCTCAGTCCGGCCGCCATACCGGCGAGCGGCAAGGAAGGCCGCATCACCAAGACCGATGTCATCGAACATCTGTCCCGCGCCGCGCCGGCCGCCGCGGCAGCGCCCGTCGCCGCCGACCGAGCGGAACAACGCGTGGCCATGACGCGGCTGCGCAAGCGCGCCGCCGAACGGCTGTTGCAGGCGCAGCACGACAACGCGCTGCTCACGACCTTCAACGAGGTCAACATGCAGCCGGTCATGGAATTGCGCAACCGCTACAAGGATGCCTTTGAAAAGACCCATGGCGTCAAGCTCGGCTTCATGTCCTTCTTCGCCCGCGCCGTCGTCGAGGCGCTCAAGAAATTCCCCATCATCAATGCCTCGGTCGACGGCGATGATGTCCTCTATCACAATTACTTCGATCTGGGCATCGCGGTCAGCGCGCCGCGCGGGCTGGTGGTGCCGGTGATCCGCGATGCGGATCGGATCTCGTTTGCCGACTTTGAGAAACGCCTGCGCGATCTGTCCGAGAAGGCGCGCAACGGTCAACTCGCCATCGAGGACTTGACCGGCGGCACCTTCACCATCACCAACGGCGGCGTGTTCGGCTCGCTCCTGTCTACGCCGATCGTGAATCCGCCGCAGAGCGCCATCCTCGGCATGCACAAGATTCATGAACGACCGGTGGCGGAAAACGGGCAAGTCGTCGTCCGGCCCATGATGTATCTGGCCGTGTCCTACGATCATCGCATCATCGACGGCCGCGAGGCGGTGCAATTCCTGGTGGCCATCAAGGAGCACCTGGAATATCCGGCGCTGGCGCTGCTGGAAATATAGGGAAATCCCGTGGCTGACTACGACGTCATCGTCATCGGCGCCGGTCCCGGCGGCTACGTGGCCGCCATCCGCTGCGCGCAACTGGGCCTGAAGACCGCCTGCGTCGAAGGCTGGCTCGGCGCCGGCGGCAAGCCGGCTTTGGGCGGCACCTGCCTCAACGTCGGCTGCATCCCCTCCAAGGCGTTGCTGGATTCTTCGCACCATTTTGAGCACATCAGCAAACACGCCAAGGACCACGGCATCAGCGTGCAGGGCGCGGCGATGGACGTCGGCATTATGCAGAAGCGCAAGGACAAGATCGTCCAGTCGTTGACCATGGGCATCGCCGGATTGTTCAAGAAGAACAAAATCGACTGGCTGCAAGGCCAGGGCAAATTGCTGGGCGCCAATGAAGTCGAGGTGAATCCCACAGCGGAGGGCGGCAAGAAACAAACCGCCAAAGCCAAGCACATCATCATCGCCACCGGCTCGGTGCCGGCGCGCATCCCGCCCGTCCCCATCGATCAGAAAAACATCGTCGATTCCACCGGCGCGCTGGCATTCGATGCCGTGCCCAAGACACTGGGCGTGATCGGCGCGGGCGTCATCGGTCTGGAATTGGGCAGCGTCTGGCGGCGTCTGGGCGCGCAAGTCATGGTACTGGAGGCGCTGGATGATTTTCTGCCGGCGGCGGACAAGACCATCGCCGATGAAGCCTTCAAGTCCCTGACCAAACAGGGACTGGACATGCGTCTTGGCGCCAAGGTCACCGGCTCAAAAGTCAAGGACGGTGCGGTCACCGTGAGTTATGAACTGAAAGGCGCGAAACAGGAAGTAACGGTTGAGAAATTAATCGTTGCGGTGGGACGCAAACCCAATACCGATGGGCTAAATGCCGCCGGTATCGGCATCAAGCTCGATGCGCGCGGCTTTATCGAAGTGGACGCCGATTGCCGCACCAACCTGCCGAACGTATATGCCATAGGTGACGTCGTGCGCGGACCCATGCTGGCGCACAAGGCCTCCGAGGAAGGCGTGGCAGCGGCCGAACACATCGCCGGCCAGCATCCGCATGTGAATCTCGACATCGTCCCGTGGGTCATCTATACCTGGCCCGAGATCGCCTGGGTCGGCAAGACTGAACAACAACTGAAGGCCGAGGGGCGCGAAATCAAGACTGGCAGTTACCCGATGATGGCCAGCGGCCGCGCCAAGGCGATGAATGAAACCGGTGGGATGGTCAAGATGATCGCCGACGCCCGCACCGATGAACTGCTCGGCGTGCACATCTTCGCCGCCAATGCCTCGGAGCTGATCGCCGAAGCGGTGCTGGCGATGAACTACGGCGGCAGCAGCGAGGACATCGCGCTCACCATCCATTCGCATCCGACGCTGGCTGAGGCCATGCACGAGGCCGCGCTCGCCGTCTCCGGCCGCGCCATCCATTTCTAAATACGGCGGGAATACCGCCGCCAGCGTTCAGGCTGCTGCAGGCGGTTTGGGGATTTTTGTCACCTTCCGGTGTTTTTTGGCCTCATCACCCTGGGTGGCGGCCGTAGAGGCGAGTTGCCCATTGAGCTGAGTGACCAGATCGCTGGTGGCCGACTTGAAGATGTCGAACACCTTCGCCGTCTGCTCATACAGTTTGGGGGAGTACTCCGTGATCAGGTCGGATTCGAGCGCCGCGCATTCGGCGGGATCACGGTGTCCATTGAATATCTGCATCTGCCTCGTGCCATATTCTATCCACAAGGCCATCAGGTCATTCTGGGTTTGCGCCAGCTTGTTGCAGATGTCAAGTTGAATATCGCCGAGTCTTGCCGCCGCCTGCCAGGCATTGGTGAGCATGTCTGCCGGATTTCCGGATTTGTATTCGCCCATGTTATCTCCTTTATGATCGGGTCCTTGCAAGCGCAGACCCGCAGGAAGTCATGATGAGCTGTGCCAGAATTCTTCACCAGCTTCTGAAAATTATTTCTGCTTCTGGGAAAGTATAGGCCGCGATCCCGGAGTCAACCACCTTGCCATGCAGCAATTACCGCTGTGCCTTGCAGCATAATGCTGCGCGTCTTAGCATTAACCAATTGATACATGAGCCAATGACTTTCACTTCCGATGAACCCGGGGCATCCCCGTGGAGGTGACCTTGAACCGTAAATACTGCCTGTTGATTCTCTGCTGCATGGCGGTGTTCCCGCCTGTTTTGTCTGCTGCGGCTGGCGGCACCCATCGGTCTGCCCAGGGGACCGACCGTTCTGCGTCAACGGCGATCGAAGCGCCGCCCGCGTCGCCGGATGAGGGTGCAATATACCGCTGCTGCACCTCCTCCGGGATGTTCCCCCGCTATGTGAATCCTGATGACCGGCCGAGGGCGGCAGCCAGGGAAGGCGGCTTTTGTCTGGCGGTCATGCCCACGGGCCAGCATATCCCCGGCATCGTCTGCCACGGCTGAAAGAATGATGAAAAACCATTACACTTGACATCACTTCATCAGGCGCCGGCGTTCTGGCGGGGGGGTTCGTAGGCCACGACGCGGTTGCGACCGCTGTCTTTGGCTTTGTAGAGAGCGATATCAGCAGCCTGCAGCAATTGCCTGCTCGTTTTGCCGTGCATGGGAAATGTCGCAACGCCGATGGATATCGTGCCTCGCAGAACCAATCGTTCATGCTGCACCTGTGAGGATTCAACGGTGGAACGCAATTGCTCCATGCGCTGCATGGCATGAAACAGGGAGGTTGCGGGAAGCACTACCACGAATTCCTCTCCGCCATATCTGCAGACGACGTCCTCTGTGCGCGTGAAGTCGCGCAACAAAGTAGCCAGCGACCGCAGCATGATGTCTCCAGCGGCGTGGCCATGCGTGTCATTCAAGCGCTTGAAGTGATCGATGTCCAGCATGGCCAGGCTCAACGGACTTTGTTCGCGCCCCGCCCTCGATAATTCACGATCGAGTGTTTCCTCAAGATAGCGGCGGTTGAACAATCCGGTCAGGGGATCCCGGATGACCTCCTCGCGCAATTTGGTTTGCAACGCCTCGTTTTCGGCGAGTTGCGCCCGCAAGCGTTCGTTATATTCCTGAATAATCCATTTTTGTTTATTCAAACGACGGTTGAATGACCACAGCATCAGAATCGCTGCGCCGGCGGCGAGAACCATTGCCAGAGTGGCGCCAAGTACCCGTTGCAGCTTCTCGATTGATGGCGTCGCGGTGGGATCATAAAGAAACCCCTCCAGCGAATAATCACGATTCAATTGACCAAGCTGGACGTAGGTATCGGCGATGTTTTTCCATCGGCCCGGGTTCATATGCCCGATCTCGATGAGATCGGGCAGCAATAATTCCTTCATGGCCTGATATTCAAATCGCAAATGTTCCGGCGTGCTGGTCGTTCCATATTGCCGGATGATGTTGATGGTCTCATCCGGATGGGACATGGCATATTCCCATCCTTTTATGCTGGCCTGCCGGAATGCCGCGACGCGATCCGGATGCGCGCTTATTTCCTGTTCCGAAGTGAAAAGATTGTCGCCATAGAAATCTATCCCGTAATGCAACGGACGGAAAAGCCGTATCGGAAACTGGTGTTCGCGAAAAAAGAAGGGCTGATCGGTAATATAGCCGGACAGGGCGTCCAACCTGCCGTCCATCAATGCTTCTTTGTCATCGGTCTGATCCAGAAATCTGAACTTATCCAGCGACCCGGCCTCGTTCAGCAACATGGGCTTGATGGACGGCGTACTGGCGCTGTCCATGATGGTCCGGTTGACGAGCATTTGCGGCGTGACGATATCCGAGTCTTGCGCAACGATTAACACGTCTGGGGAATGCTGAAAAATAACCCCCAGAATGACCACTGGTTTGCCGTGGTAACGGTCGAGGAGCAAACCGGCGGAACCCGTGCCATATTGAGCCCGGTCGGAGATGACTTCATTGACAAAATCAACGCCGGGGCCGCCTTCGCGGATTTCAACGTCCAATCCAGCGTCGCGATAATAGCCCTTGTCTCTTGCGACGTAATAGCCGGCAAATTGATAGGAGTGAAACCACTTGAGTTGCAGCGCGACACGCTCAACGGCCCATGCCGGCATGGGTTGCGCAGCAAAAAAGATCGTGAAACAACAAAACAGGATCGAGCGCATGGCCCTCATAGTGAGAACTTTAACTTATCCACCGCCACCAGACGCGAATTTGCGCTCGCTGCCCGATGACAGCGGGCAACCAAAAATCATAAGCAGGCAGATCACACAACGATCAGGACGATTGACCCCGGTACTATTGAGTCACAACATGCCCCTATAGCACAGACAGGTACTTTTTGTTACCATTTCTTGTGCAGTGCAGCGAACAATAATGCTGCAACCCTTTATCGTGTAATGTAATGTGATGTATACCAATTTTGACCCTGAGTGGAAAAGAGCATGCAAAACGTAGTCATTGTCGCGGCAGGACGCACCGCTATCGGCAATTTTTTCGGCGCGTTCGCGGATATGCCGGCCGCACAGCTCGGCGCCAAGGTCATCGCCGCCCTGCTCAAGCAAACCAACCTCAAACCCGAACAAATCGATGAAGTCATTCTGGGCCAGGTATTGACCGCCGGGGTTGGAATGAACCCCGCGCGGCAGGCGGCGATCTATGCCGGCCTTCCGCACACCATCCCATCATTGAACATCAACAAGGTCTGCGGTTCCGGTCTCAAGGCCGTGGCGCTGGCCGCACAGGCCATCCGCGCGGGCGACGCCGAGATCATCATCGCCGGCGGTCAGGAGAACATGACCCTTGCCCCGCACCTGCTGCCCAAATCGCGCGTCGGCACCAAGATGGGCGACTGGCCGCTGAAAGACCACATGATCAACGAAGGCCTGACCGACGTCTTCAACAACTACCACATGGGCATAACCGCCGAGAACATCGCCAAGCAATATGGGTTCACCCGCGAGGCTCAGGACAAGTTTGCCGCCGCTTCGCAACAAAAGGCCGAGGCGGCGCAGAAGGCCGGCAGGTTCAACGACGAGATCATCCCCGTTGAAATCCCGCAAAAGAAGGGTGAACCGCTCATCATCAACAAGGATGAATTTCCGCGTCACGGCACCACCGTCGAGACGCTCGGCAAATTGCGACCAGCCTTCGACAAGGACGGCACGGTCACGGCGGGCAACGCCTCCGGCATAAACGATGGCGCCGCCGCGGTCATCGTCATGAGCGAAAAAAAGGCCGGGGAACTGAACCTGAAGCCGCTGGCCAAGATCGTGGCTTATGCCACTGCCGGCGTCGATCCGAAAATCATGGGCACCGGTCCCATCCCGGCCACCAGGCGCTGCCTGCAAAAGGCCGGCTGGTCGGTGACCGATCTCGATCTGGTGGAAGCCAACGAGGCCTTCGCCGCCCAGGCCATGTCCGTGGACAAGGAGTTGGGGTGGGACACAAACAAGGTCAACGTCAACGGCGGCGCCATCGCCTTGGGTCATCCCATCGGGGCGTCGGGTTGCCGTGTGCTGGTCACCCTGCTGCATGAAATGAAACGCCGCGATGCCAGAAAGGGCCTCGCCACGCTGTGCATCGGCGGCGGCCAGGGCGTGGCGCTGGCAGTGGAAAGATAGACCTTGAAGACGTCACTGCAAGGCAAGGTCGCCGTCGTCACCGGAGGCACAGGCGGCATCGGCACGGCGATTTGCAAGCAGCTTGCGGATTCCGGCGCCAAGATCGCCATCAACTATCGCAACGAGGACAAGCTCAAAAAAATGCAGGCGGCGTGCGAGGGCTATACCTTTCATCCCTTCAAGGCCGACGTCACTGATTTTGAAAGTTGCAAAAAATTCATCGGGGCCGTGGAGAAAAACATCGGCCCGGTTGATATCCTGGTCAACTGCGCCGGCATCACAATGGACACGACCTTGCGCAAGATGACCAAGGAACAATGGGATGGTGTACTGACCACCAATCTCGACAGCGTTTTCAACATGAGCCGCCATGTCGTGCAAGGCATGACGGATAGGGGTTTCGGCCGCATCATCAACATCTCCTCGATCAACGGCCAGAAGGGCCAGCTCGGCCAGACCAACTACTCGGCAGCCAAGGCCGGCATGCACGGCTTTACCATGGCGCTTGCGCAGGAAGTGGCGCGCAGGGGCGTGACGGTCAACACCGTTTCTCCAGGTTATATCGCCACTGAGATGGTGATGGCGGTGCCGGAGGACATTCGCAAACAAATCATCGCACAGATCCCGGTCGGCCGGCTGGGCAAGCCGGAAGAGATCGCCTGCGTGGTGGATTTTCTATGTGCGCCGGAAGCGGCTTTTATCACCGGTGCCAACATTTCCGCCAATGGCGGACAACACATGATGTAACTGGTGGGGGGCAACCATGGCTGAAAAACGCATTATCAAAAAATATCCCAACCGCCGTCTGTACGATACGACGGAAAGCAAATACATCACGCTGGAGGACGTGCGCCATCTGATCATGCAGGGCGTGCCATTCTGCGTGGTTGACAAACAGACGGAGGAAGACATCACGCGCAGCATCCTCCTGCAAATCATCATTGAGCAGGAGGAAGTGGGGGCATCACCCCTTTTTTCCACCGACGCCTTGCAGCAGTTGATTGGCTTCTATGGCAAGTCGCTGCAAAATATGGCGGCCCAGTATATCCAGCAGAGCCTCTCATTATTCACCAACCAGCAGCAACGCCTGGGCGAACAAATGACCCGCGCCGTCAGCAATAACCCGATGACTGCGTGGAGTAAAATGACCGAACAAAACCTCGAACTCTGGCAGCGCATGCAAAACGAATTTCTAAAGGCGGCCGGCATGCCAGTGAGTTCCGGCTCCAGCACCACCGGTACCGCCACCACCCCCACAGAAACTCCTCCCAAAGACTGAAGCGTTTCAACAAAACGGACCGCGGGAGACCTGATTGGCGCCGTCAGGTGGACCCCTGCCCAGTCCTGTGCGATGACCACCGAACTTGTCTGCTGGAAATGCGGCCACATTCTGGGTGGCGCCGGCATATCCATCACCCGGCGTGATCACTGTCCCAAGTGCAATTCGGATCTGCATGTCTGCAAATTCTGTCAGTTCTACGATCTCCGCGCCGCCAGGGCGTGCCGAGAGCCCATCGCCGAGCCGGTGACGGACAAGGAACGCGCCAACTTCTGCGATTATTTCAAAGCCAAGCCCGGCGCCTTCCTCCCGCCAGACCAAACCAAAATTGAAAGCGCCCGCGCCCAACTGGACGCACTTTTCGGCCTCAAAAAATAAAGGCCCCGCCCGCGTTGCGCGGCCGGGGCCTTTAAGTTGTTATTGCAATTTCGCTCAGGCGGCTTTGTTGAGTTCCCAGGTGTCCGGTGAACGGTTGAGCCGCGATAACAGCAACTCGCGTTCCAGTTCCAGTTCGCGGGGCAAACGATCGCCGAACCTGGCGAAAAACTCCTTCTGCTCTTCAGCCTCTGCACGGGCCTTCTCACGATCGATATTCATGATCGAATAGTATTTCTCACGCGGGAAATCGAGCCCGTCCCAATTGAGCGCCGCGTGCGGCGGCAGCCAGCCGATCGGACTTTCCACGCCATGGGCGCGTCCCCTGCAGCGGTCCACGATCCACTTCAGCGCCCGCATGTTCTCGCCAAAACCCGGCCATACGAACTTGCCGTTCTCGTCCTTGCGGAACCAGTTGACACGGAAGATCAGCGGCGGCGTGGATACGCTCTGGCGGCCGATCTTGAGCCAGTGCGACCAGTAATCGGCCATGTTGTAACCGCAAAACGGCAGCATGGCCATCGGATCGCGGCGCATGGCGGCCTGGCCGACGGCGGCAGCGGTGGCCTCCGAACCCATGGTGGCGGCAAGATACACGCCGTGCTCCCAGGAATAACTCTGGAACACCAGCGGGAAATTTTTGCTGACCCGGCCGCCGAAGACAAAGGCGCTGATCGGCACGCCGGCGGGATTCTCCCAGTTGGGATCGATGGATGGGCACTGTCCGGCGGGCGCGGTGAACCGCGCGTTGGGATGCGCAGCGGGGCCATCGCTCGCCGGCGTCCAATCCTTGCCTTTCCAGTCGATGAGATGCGCCGGCGATTGATCGGTCATGCCCTCCCACCACACGTCGCCGTCATCGGTCAGTGCGCAGTTGGTAAAGATACAATTCTGTTTCAACGTCAGCATGGCGTTGGGGTTGGAATGCATCGAGGTGCCCGGCGCCACGCCGAAGTAGCCGGCCTCGGGATTGATGGCGTAGAACTTGCCATCCTTGCCCGGCTTGATCCAGGCGATGTCGTCGCCGATGGTGGTGACCTTCCAGCCCTTGAACCCGTCGACCGGCGGGATCAGCATGGCGAAGTTGGTCTTGCCGCAGGCGCTTGGGAACGCCGCCGCGACGTAGGTTTTTTCACCCTGTGGCGATTCGACGCCAAGGATCAGCATGTGCTCGGCCAGCCATCCCTGTTCCCGCCCCATGACCGAGGCGATGCGCAGCGCGAAGCACTTCTTGCCCAGCAACGCATTGCCGCCGTAGCCGGAACCATACGACCATATTTCCTGGGTTTCCGGGAAATGGGTGATGTATTTGGTGTCGTTGCACGGCCAGACGACATCCTTCTGGCCGGGTGCCAGCGGCGCGCCGACCGAGTGCACGCAGGGGACAAACTTTCCATGCTCGCCCAGCGCATCCAGTGCCTGCTGACCCATGCGGGTCATGATGCGCTGGTTGACGGCGACATAAGGTGAATCGCTGATTTCAACACCGATGTGTGAAATCCCCGAACCGATGGGGCCCATGCTGAATGGCACCACATACATGGTGCGGCCGCGCATGCAGCCGTCGAAAAGTTTATCGAGTATGCCGCGCATTTCCGCGGGATCCATCCAGTTGTTGGTGGGACCGGCGTCTTCTTTTCTGGCGCTGCAGATGAAGGTGCGATCTTCAACGCGTGCCACGTCGCTGGGACTGGAACGCGCAAGGAAACTACCGGGGCGTTTGGCGGGGTTGAGTTTGATAAAGGTGCCGGCCCTTACCAGTTCCTCGCAGAAGCGGTCATATTCCGCCTGCGTTCCATCACACCAATAAATTTTTTCCGGCTTGCAGCGGGCGGCAACATTATCCACCCACTTCAATAGTGCCTTGTTTTTGGTCCTCTTGCTGCCATCGTGCTGGACGGTCATTGACGCGCTCCTAAAATTACTCGTTTAGTTAAAGTCTAAGTATGCGGAGGCTGCGCCCTCCCGCGCCAAATTTCAACATGCCACTCTAACTGAAACACTCCTGTTATATCAAGGGGTTACAATATTGATGCTGCTATGCACTGTAAGTCCGCCTGCCGCTTGAAAATTTGCTTGATCTGTCATAGGTGATGGTCAGTCGCGATTTGCGTGCAAGAGGTATTGACAAGGGGTAAAAATCCCGATATTGTGCGACGCAGCAAATGGTGCGGCGCATCATTGTCAAGAATACTGAATGCCACCAATGAGGATGAAAATATGCAAAACGCCTTCGTAGAACAGTGGGAAGATTTCGGCAAGACCGCCTTGGAAGCAACCAAGGAACTCGAATCGATCAGCACCGGCCTGATCAGCAAGCTGACTGATATCCAGATGCAGATGCTGTCTCTTGCGCTGGAAGCAAACGTCAAGAACATCAATCTGGTCAGTGGCACACGCGACTACAAAGATTTGTTCGCGGCACAGGCCAAGCTGGCTTCCGAGTACAACGAGAAATTGTTCAGCAACGCCAAGAAGACCAGCGAAATCCTTAACGAGGCGCGCGCAGGATTGACTGAGTGGATGTCGACAGTAATGAAGACCACCGCCAAGAAATCCACCAACGGCCGCAAAGCCGCATAAGCATTTACGATTCTGACCTCCCTTCCCTTCATCCGACCCTCCCCGGGGCGGCTCTGAAGGGATTTTTTATGGCTGCGTTTAAGTTGTACTATGCGTGCTATCACTGTCCCGAAGAGGCCGGCCATGAAAATAAAACTCGACATCAATGCCACGCCGAAGGAGCTTCGCGCCTTTTTCGGCATGCCGGATTTTGAGCCCCTGCAAAAGGAGTGGCTCGTCTATCTGCGGGAGAAAATGAAGCAGGGCATGGAAAACTTTGATCCGGCCGCCCTGCTGTCCAATCCGGCCGGCTCCTTCAAGATGTTCGAAGAGATGCAGAAGGCTTTCTGGCAACAATACGCCATGAGGGCCGGAGAAAAAACCGGGGAAGGTGCCTGAACCTGGTCCTACGTGCGCTGATTCACCCAATCGCACGCCGCCGGCGGGATCATTTTCTGCGCCTTGCCACTCACGTAAATGCCGATATGCCCGCCCGGAAATTCCAGTGCGGTGTAGTCCTTGGTGCCGATATAACGTTCCAGCGCCTTGGATGAGGCCGGCGGCACCAGGTGATCATCGGCGGCAAATATATTGAGCACCGGCATGGTAACGTTCTGCAAATCCACCCGGTTGTTGCCGATCATGACCTCGCCCTTGATCAACCCGTTTTTCTGATAAAAATCCTTCATGAACTGGCGGTAAGCCTCGCCGACCTGATCGGGGCTGTCGAAAATCCATTTTTCCATGCGCATGAAATTCTTGGCGGCGACGGGATCATCCAGCGTGTTGATCATATCCATGTATTTCTGACCGAAAAGCCGGAAAGGTTTCAGGGCCAAAAAAGTCCAGTTGAGCATCTCACCGGGAACGTTGCCCATGGTTTCGACGAGTTGATCTATATTCACCTTCCTCACCCAGTGGCTGAGCATGTCATCGGGCGTGTGGAAATCAACCGGCGTCACCGTGGTGATCAAATTACGCACTTTCTGCGGATGGGTGGAGGCGAAACACAAACTGAATGTGCCACCCTGGCAGATGCCGAGGACATTGATGCTGTCGACGCCATGCCGCTTGCGCAAGATATCCACACAACGGCCCATGTAGCCGTTGATATAATCGTCCAGTGTCAGATACAGATCACCGCCGTCCGGATATCCCCAATCAATCAAGTAAACGTCAAGGCCGCCGGCCATCAGGCCTCGTATCATTGAACGGTTGTGCTGAAGATCCGCCATGTAAGGCCGGTTGACCAGCGCATAAACCACCAGCAACGGCACGGGATTGAGTTTTTCCACAAAAGGCTTGAAGCGGTAGAGCACCAGCTTGTCTTCACGGTACACCGCCTCCTTCTCCGTGGCGCCCACGTCGATTTCGCCCAGTTCGCTCAGCGTTTTCATGCCCAGCGAAAGTTTGTTGCCTAATTCCTGCACTTCCTTGATGGCATCGTCTGGTGTGATCTGGAATGGAAACACGGGATGGGGCTCCATATGGAAAATTTACCGACCGGCTTTGGCCGGACGTTGTGATTCGGAGGTGGAATTTTCAGCAGCCATGGTCTTGGTGTCGTCGGCGATGGCCGCCATGGTCGAAACCACCTTTTCCCGGCCTGTTTTTTTCTGCGTCACGGTCTTCGCGGATTCTTCCGCCCGCTCACCGGCAATATCACCCATTTCTTGGGAACGGCGGTTCGCCGGACCACCACGGCCGTTACGATCCCTTTGCAGCGATTTGATGGAACGCCGCAATTCATTCTGGTGCTTGATGATACTGTTCATTTCGCGGCGGGTCGGCATGTTCATGGCGCCAAGATTTTCATCCAGAATGATGCGGGCCTGGTGTTTTACGTCCATGAGGGCATTGACCATTTTTCCATAGACGTCTTGAAACTCGGACGACATGACAAAATTGGCATAAGACTCTTCGCCGGAATCCACCCACAGGTCGTACATCGCGCGCAGGGTCTTGATCGATTCACCCTTCTCGCCCATCTCCACGAGTTTTTTATAGAGACGATCCAGGGTATCCATGCCGAGATGATGATGGGCGCTCAAGTATTCCTGGAACATCTTTTGATAGTTGAGCATGGCGCGGGCGAATCTTTGCAGTTGCTCCTGACTCTCGCGGGTGTAGCCGACACCCGGCACGGAAAGAAAGCGATCGACGCTCTTGTGCATCTGCTCGCCCATTTTTTCCAGCGCCTCGGATCGAACGTTCTGCAAAACATCGCCGGGCATCACGGCGCTGCCCGACATCATGCGGAACCACGTATCCAGGGGCAGTTCGAACATCGCGGAAAAACCACGAAGATAACTTGGAAGTTCCGCAGTCTGCGCCTTGGCAAAGGTGTCCTTGATCGCATCAAAATGGGATTTGAGCTGTTCCTTCCATCCGTCGCCGTCCTTCGCGCCGGCGGGTAGCGCCGTGAGGAATTTCATCAATTCCTGCGCCAGCATCATGAAGGTCTTGCCTTGTTCCACCGCGCGCTCATAGATTTGCCGATGTTCCGGCATGTTCCTGGCCACGGCGCTCCACCAATGGTCCAGCGCCTCCGCCCAATTCCCCCTGGACATCCCACCGGTATCAGACAGTCCCTGGGTGTACATGCGGCTCCAGTTCTCCCAAAACTGCGTCTGGGCCTTGAACCAGTCGGTATTTTCTGTCGATGATGAGGTATCGTTGGCCATGGTTGTTTCGCTTATCGTGAGGTACTTAACTTTATGGTAGGCGGCTTGGTTTATTTATGCTATCACGCCGATTATTGCACTGCAACAAAATCACTTTTAACGGCTCTGCACACGCGTGATGGATATAATCCCCGCACCTACAGCACCCCACCCTGTGCGCATGCCTCCCGTCTTATGACCCCCTTCTTGAATGCCGCGCTCGACGCGGTGGCCATGGCCTGTGTGATCAGCCGGCAGTTGCAATCCAAGCGCAGCGCGGTGGCTGGAATCACCAAGGCCGATCAGAGCCCGGTCACGGTCGCGGATTTTGCCTCCCAAGCCATCATTGCGCGCAGCCTGCAATCACATCTCGGCGCGCTGCGTCTGATCGGCGAAGAAGAGGGCGCCATGTTGCGCGGCGAGGGTGGTGCCTTGCTATGTAATGATGTGACGACCGCGCTGCAAACGCTGTGGCCGGGAACTACGCCGGAGGAGGTAATCGCCGCCGTGGACATCGGCCGGTATGCCACCCTCCCGGGCGGCTACTGGACACTGGATCCCATTGACGGCACCAAGGGTTTCCTGCGCGGTGGGCAGTACGCGATTTCGCTGGCTTATCTGGAGAAGCATCAAGTGCAAATTGCCGTCATGGGGTGCCCCAATCTTGCCGCCGATCCACATGCGCCTCCCGATCGGGCGGATGCCCATGGCGTGATTGTTTATGCCACTGCCGGCGGCGGCAGTTGGTGCGTGCCCGCGAACATTGCCAGTGCGACGCCGATGAGGCTGCAATGTGTCAGCGACATGCCGCAAATTCTGCGGTTATGCGAGTCGGTGGAATCAGCGCACAGCCGCCACGATCTGTCCGCGCGCGTGCTGGCAAATCTAGGCTGCGAAACCTCGACCGTGCGGCTGGACAGTCAGGCGAAATATGCCGTGGTGGCGCGCGGCCAGGCCGACGTATACCTGCGCGTCCCCGGCAAACGCGGCTATGTGGAAAAAATCTGGGACCATGCCGCGGGCAGCCTGATCGCCACCGAGGCCGGCGCCGTGGTCACGGACGCCGACGGACGTCCCCTGGACTGGAGCACGGGCGGCGATCTGGCGCACAACCGCGGCATACTCTGCGCCTCGCCGCACTGGCACGCCCGCGTATTGAACAGCCTGCGGCAACTGCAATAAAAACCGTCATTCGCCGGCCTGCAGCAACAGCCCCTTCTCCCGCGCACTCTGGAAGGTGTGGAATAAGACCCAGCACCCCAGCGCCAGATAAAGTAACGCCATCAACACACTGCCCGCGAACAAGTGCAGATCGAAGCGGTGTTCAATCAACACCGCCCGCATGCCTTCGAACACATAGCTGCTGGGTACGGCCCACGCCAACGGACGGATAATCTCCGGCAGGGTCGAGATGGGATAATAAATGCCGCTGATCGGCGCCAACGCGAAGATCGAGGCCCAGGCCAGGCTTTCAACGCCGAGTCCATAGCGCAGCAATGCCGCGCAAATCAGGAGCCCCACCGCCCAGCCGAACATCAGCAGCACGCTGAAAAATGCAATCAACGGAACCCCCATGTCGAATATGGAGTAGTGATAGAGCGGAATGGCCAGCAAGGCGGCGGTGCCGACGCCAATCACGGCGCGCAACACACTGATGACCAGCAATGCGCAGATAAACTCATAGGGACGCAACGGGCTGGAAAACAAATGCCCGAAATTCCGCGCATATAATTCCTCCATGAATACCACGGATACACCCAGCTGCGCGCGGAACAATACGTCCCACAGCAGCACCGCCGCGATCAGCACGCCGCCGGCCTGCGCCACCCACGAACTGTGGGTGCTGAAAAAGCGCGTCACCAGGCCCCAGATGATCATCTGCACCGTCGGCCAGTACACCTGGTCGATGATACGCGGCCAGGAGCCACGCAGCAGGTAGAGATAACGCAGCACGATGGCGTACACGCGTCCCCAGTTGAAGCCATTTTTAAACATGCGTGACCTCACCGTTTCCCGCCACCACGCGGCTGTCGCCGTTCTCATCGCGGGCAATGTCGAGAAACACCTGTTCCAGGGAGGCGCGGCCGTAGCGGGCAATGAGTTGCGCGGGTTCCCCCTGATCCACCAGACGCCCGGTGCGCATGATCATGACCCGGTCACAAATACGCTCGACCTCGCTCATGTTGTGCGAGCTCAAGAGCACGGTCGCCTGCGTGCGCTGCTGGTAGGCGAGAAGCAAGCCGCGCACGCGGTCGGCATTGTCTGGATCCAGAGACGCCGTCGGTTCGTCCAGCAATATCAAGTCGGGATCGTTCAACAACGCCTTGGCCAGCGTCACACGTGTTTTCTGTCCGGCGGATAGCGTGCGATATTTGCGATCCATGATGCCGCCTATCGCCAGTTCTTCGGCCAGTTGCCGCAGGCGCTGCGGTCGGTTCTTGACGTCGTACAGGCGCGCGTACACCGTAAGGTTTTCGCGCACGCTCAGGCTCTGCGGCAATTCCACGTAGGGCGAGGAGAAATTCATGCGTTCAAGGCACCGGTAACGGTGCTGGCTCATATCCAGGCCGAAGATCGTGATGCGCCCCGCCGTCGGCGTAACCAGACCGAGCAGCATGGCCAGGGTTGTGGTCTTGCCGGCGCCATTGGCCCCCAACAGGCCATAAATCCCACCCCGTCGCAATTGAAAGCTGACGTCATCCACCGCCCGTATCGGGCCGTAATACTTGCTCAAATGCTCCACATTCAGCACAAATTCATTCATGGGAAGTCATCATCTTCTGTAAGACTTGATATACGGGACAAGCGCAACACCCTATAATTTTGATGCCAGACAGCGCTGGAGAAAAATAACCATGAATATCCGCCCGCTCATTACACTCGTTTTTTCATTGCTCGCAGGAATGGGATCGTACGGAGCCAGTGCCTATGACACCAACGGCGCGGACGAGTTCTCCCATCTGACACTGCGTGGCATTCAAACCATCGCCCTGGACTTCAATGGTTTTTATGGCGACGTGCAGAGGTGCGGAGTCAGTGAAGACAGCTTGCGATCGGAGATAGAGCGGCGGCTGGTCCAAGCCGGCCTCAAACTCATCCCGCGCGATCAAATCGCCCAAACGCCGCAAGCCGCCCTGTTACTGGTGGATCTGCATGTCGATTATGCCAGTTACTACTATTACTCCTATTCCGTGGCCTTGAAGCTCAAGCAGAAGATCCCGCTCGCCGATCCGCAATCCTACACCTCGGAGACGGTATGGACGCGGGGGAACAATGGCATCGCTGAATTCAGCCGTCTGTGCAAAATCTATGACGAGACCCGGGCGCTGGTCGATGTCTTTGTCGCCGAGCATGCCGCACAAAACGCGGCGCCACGCTGATCTACTGCAAAGTTAAAACGGCATGCCAGGCGGACGCTGGCCGCGTAGACCGCGCAGCAGTCCCATCAGTCCGCCTTTCTTCGAAACGCGCTTCATCATCTTCTGCATCTGGTCGAACTGCTTCAGCAACCGGTTGACGTCCTGGACCTGCGTGCCGGAACCGTCGGCGATGCGCTTCTTGCGCGAGGCCTTGATCACGTCCGGGTAGGCGCGCTCCTGCCGCGTCATCGAGTCGATGATGGCCGTCATTTTTTTAATTTCCTTGTCGCCGGCGCCCGCCGAGATCGCCTTCGGCAGTTCGGCGACGCCCGGGAGTTTGCTCATCAACGCGCCGATGCCGCCCATGTTGTTCATCTGCTGCAACTGATCGCGCAGGTCGGTTAAATCGAATGATTTTCCCTTCTTGATCTTGTCGGCCAGTTCCAGCGCCTTGTCCTTGTCGACCTTTTTCTCCACGTCCTCGATGAGACCCAGCACGTCACCCATGCCCAGGATGCGGGCCGCCAGCCGATCCGGGTGGAACGGCTCCAGCGCCGTGGTCTTCTCGCCCACGCCAAGGAACTTGATCGGCTTGCCGGTCACCTGCCGCACCGACAAGGCGACGCCGCCGCGCGCATCGCCATCGGCCTTGGTGACGATTACTCCAGTCAAAGGAATGGTTTGATCGAAGACGCGCGCCGTGTTGACCGCGTCCTGCCCCATCATGCCGTCCACCACGAACAGCGTCTCGACCGGATGGAGCGCGGAGTGAAGTTGTTTGATTTCCGCCATCATGTCCGCGTCGATGTGCAGGCGGCCGGCGGTATCGACCAGCAACACGTCGCGATAATGCGTGCGGGCGTGCTGCAGCGCGTCGGTGACAATCTGCACCGGTCGCTGCCCGGTATCGCTGGGGAAGAAATCGACGCCCACTTCGGCGGCCAGGATGCGCAACTGCTCGATGGCGGCCGGCCGGTAGACGTCGGCGCTCACCACCAGGACGGATTTGCGGTCCTCCTTCAGCCGGCGCGCGAGTTTGGCCACGGTGGTGGTCTTGCCGGAACCCTGCAGGCCCGCCATCAGCACCACCGCGGGCGGTGTCGCGCGCAGGTTGAGTGCATCGTTGGCCTGGCCCATGATGGCCGTCAATTCATCGCGCACGATGCGGATGAGCGCCTGGCCCGGCGTCAACGTGGAAAAAACCTCCTCGCCCACGGCGCGATTGCGCACATGTTCGATGAACTCGCGCACCACGGGGAGGGCCACGTCCGCTTCCAGCAGCGCCATGCGCACTTCGCGCAGCGTCTGATCGATATTTTCCGCTGTTAAACGCCCCTGCCCGCGCAGGTTCTTGATAATCTGGCTTAAGCGCTGCGTCAGACTGTCAAACATGCGTTTTCCCTCATCATCATTTGTGCCGGCATGGGCCCAGGCGGGCGGTAAACTTCAACCTACCGGCGCATTATGCCATCATGTTGAACGATGAGCCCCGCCCTGCCCAGCGTCGCCGCTTTGGTGCTGTATTTGATCGCCGCATCCCGTCAGGCCCGCGTCAT
Source organism: Gammaproteobacteria bacterium (assembly GCA_035501935.1). Taxonomy (NCBI): domain Bacteria; kingdom Pseudomonadati; phylum Pseudomonadota; class Gammaproteobacteria; species Gammaproteobacteria bacterium. The sequence continues at coordinate 34,224 of DATJVC010000021.1, forward strand.
GGCCCTGCCCTACGGATGGGCCGGCGCCGCAGTGGTTTTGCACGGACTGGGGCTATGGCGCGGAATACACACCGATGCAGGCATTAATCTGGGGATTTTCAACAGCGCCTCCCTGGTGATGTTCATCATTGCAGTGATCTTGATCGCCATGTCCATTTACCGGCCAGTGGGCGGCCTGGCGCTCATCGTGTTCCCCGCCGCCGCGCTGACCATACTGCTGGACGTGATCTTCACCAGCCAGCGCCTGCTGCCCCCCGACACCCCGCCGGGGGTCAGCGTGCATATCGTACTTTCACTGCTCGCCTACAGCGTGCTGGCCATCGCCGCGCTGGAGGCCGTGCTGCTGGCCGTCGCCGATCATTTATTGCGGCAGCACCGCCCTCATCAGGTATTGCTCGCGCTGCCGCCGCTCGCCACCATGGAGTCGCTGCTTTTCCAACTGCTGGCCGGCGGGCTGTTTCTACTCAGCCTGGGGTTGATCAGCGGCTTCATGTTCGTCGAAAACCTCATGGCCCAGCATCTGGTGCACAAAACCGTGCTGTCGCTGCTGGCCTGGTGCGTCTTCGCCCTGCTGCTGTGGGGACGTTATCAGCGCGGCTGGCGCGGGCGCATCGCGGTCAACTACACGCTGGGCGGCTTCGCGCTGCTGGCACTGGCGTTTTTCGGCTCCGAATTCGTGTTGCAGTTGATTCTCCACCGCGTTTGAACATCCACCATTTTTCGCCAATGGGTTAACGGCTCGACCGTATCGAGGTCACCATGGAATACATCCCACTGCAGTCCCTGCTGATTATTCTGGCCACCCTGCTGCTGTTGTCCGCCTGCTTCGCCGGTTCGGAAACGGCAATGATGGCGCTCAACCGCTACCGGCTGCGTCACCTGACCACCCAGAAAAACAGCGGCGCGATCAAGGCGCAGCAACTGCTGGAACGTCCGGATCGTTTGATCGGACTGCTGCTGGTCGGCAACACCTTTACCAATTTCGCCGTTTCCCAGGTTGCGACCTTCATCGGACTTTCGCTTTTCCATGGCTCGAAGCATCAGACCGAGGGCGTCGCGGCCCTGGGATTCGCGGTGGGCACGATACTGCTGATCGTGAGCGAGGTCATGCCGAAGACCATCGCCGCGCTCTATCCGGAACGCGTCGCACTGCCCGCCGCACACGTGTTGCAGCCGCTGCTGAACGTCACCTACCCGCTGATCTGGCTGTTCAACGTCATCGCCAATGCACTGCTCCGGCTGCTGGGGATCCGCACGGAAAAAGGCGAGGAGATGGCTTTGAGCCGCGAGGAACTCCGCACCGTGGTGAAGGAGGCCGGGGCCATCATTCCCCGGCAGCACCAGAACATGCTGTTCGCCATTCTCGATCTGGAAAAGGGCAAGGTCGAGGACATCATGGTGCCGCGCAATGAAATCAGCGGTATCGATCTCGACGCCAGTCCCGGCGATCTCGTCGACCAGCTCGCCGGCAGCCACCATGTGCGCATACCGGTCTATCGCGGCAGCATCGATCACATCGTCGGTGTGCTGCATGTGCGCCGCCTGCCGCGCCTGCTGGCCGATGATCGTCGGGTGACGGTCGAGGAAATCGAATCCGCCATGGATGAGCCCTACTATGTGCCGGTCGGTACGCCGCTGCACAAGCAATTACTGAATTTCCAGCACCATCGCGAGCGCGTGGGACTGGTGGTCGACGAATACGGCGATCTGCAGGGACTCGTGACCCTTGAGGACTTGCTGGAGGAGATCGTCGGCGAATTCACCACCGACGCCTTGAGCTTTTCCAGGGATATTTTCCCGCAGGAAGACGGCAGCTACCTGGTGGACGGCTCGACCAGCCTGCGCGAGATCAACCGCGTGCTGAAATGGAAACTGCCGACGCACGGCGCCCGCACCTTGAATGGCCTCATCCTGGAAATGCTGGAAAGCATTCCCGAACCGGGCACCGGTCTGCGCATCGCCGGTTACACCATCGAGATCGTGCAGACCAGCGAGCAGGCGGTGAAGACCGCGCGTCTGCGCGCCAAGCCGGCGAGCGCGGCCACCCGCGCGCCTGCGGGTGGTGACGGGGCGGCTTAGGCTGCAGTCATCTCCCCAATGCGCATACTGGTCATCGAAGACGACCCGCAAACCGCCGCTTACCTGCGCAAGGGCCTCAAAGAAGGCGGCTATGCCGTCGACCACGCCGCCGACGGCGTCGAAGGCGAGCATCTGGCGGCCGCCGAACCTTACGCCCTGCTCATCGTTGATCGCAATCTGCCCAGGCGCGACGGCCTGAGCGTCATCCGCAACCTGCGCGCCCGGGGCGTCACCACGCCCATTCTGATCCTCAGCCAATTGTCGCAGACCGATCACCGTGTCGAAGGCCTGCGCGCCGGCGCCGATGACTATCTGCCCAAACCCTACGCCTTCGCCGAGCTGATGGCGCGTGTGGAGGCGCTGATCCGGCGCGCCAGCCCGGCGCCCGCCACCACGGTGTTGACACTGGGCGATCTACGCATGGATCTGGTCGCGCGCAGCGTTTCCCGCCAGGGCAGGATCATCGATCTCCAGCCGCGCGAATTTCAATTGCTCGAATACCTGCTGCGCCATGCCGGTCAGGTGGTTACGCGCACCATGCTGCTTGAAGGCGTCTGGGGTTATCACTTCGATCCGCAGACCAACGTCATCGATGTGCACATCAGCAGGCTGCGGCAGAAAATCGACACTGGCTTCGATTCGTCGCTGCTGCGCACCGTGCGCGGCGCCGGTTACTGCCTGCGTGTTGAAGTTTAATCTTATCCGCACGCCGACCTTCCGGCTGACGCTGCTGTTTGCGGCGGTGTTCGGCGTAATCACCGTTGTCTTGTTCGGCTTCCTCTACCGCCTCACCATCGGTTCAATCGCCCGGGAGACCGATGAAGTCATCATCGAACAGATTCAGGGATTGCGGGACGTATACACCCGTCTCGGCCCGCAGGGACTGATCGACGTGATCAACGAGCGCACCCAGGATCCGACCGAACGCGATGCGATCTATCTGCTGGCGGACGCAAAGGGTACGCCGCTGGCGGGCAACCTGTCGAAATGGCCGGCCGAACACCTGCGTCCCGCGAGGTGGATTGAATTCGGCGTCGACGCGACGGAATACGGGAAAACCATCTCTCATCAGGCCCGCGCGCACAGTTTTACGCTGGATAACGATCTCTATCTCCTGGTCGGCCAGGACATCGATCAACAACGCGATTTTCGCGATCGCATGACGATGGCGTTGGGCTGGGGACTTGCGTTGATGCTGGGTCTGGGATTGATCGGCGGCGCGTTGGTCAGCCGCAATTTCCTGAGCAGCATTGAACGCATCGTACAGGTGAGCCAGCGCATCACTGACGGTGACCTGAGCCGCCGTGTGCCGGTCGGCGGCTCGGGTGATGCACTGGATCGACTGGCGGCCCATTTGAACGATATGTTGGAACGCCTGGAGAATCTGATGCATGGCATGCGCGCCATCAGCGACGGACTGGCCCACAACCTGCGCAGCCCGGTGACCCATCTGCGCAATCAGATCGAATGGGCGCTGAACGCGGCCCGGGACACCGATGACTATCGCGCCAGTCTGGAACAGGCGCTGACAGAGGCCGATCGCCTGAACAGCCTCTTCGAAACACTGCTCGACATCGCCAGAGCGGAATCCGGCGCCATCAACCTGCCGTTTGAGGACATCAACCTCGACGCATTGCTGCGGGAACTCATTGAACTTTACGAGCCGCTGGCAGAGACACGGCAGCAGCACATCGCGTTCCACGGCAATCCAGCCGTCAGCATCCGTGGCAATCGCCAGTTACTCGCGCATTGCTTCGCCAATCTCATCGACAATGCCATCAAGTACAGTCCGCGGGCAGGGCAGATTGGCATTCATCTGGGCGCGGACGGCCGTCCCAGCGCGCGGATCAGCGACCGCGGCCCTGGAATACCGAAGGCCGGGCGCGATATGGCGTTGCAGCGTTTTTCCCGCCTCTCCGGCAGCGAATCGGTGCCCGGCAGCGGGCTGGGCCTGAGTCTGGTGGCGGCGGTGGCGAAACTCCATCGCGCGCGGCTCGATCTGGATGACAATGCGCCGGGACTGCGCGTGACCCTGACCTTCCCGCCCGGCTGAAAACCTGATTCAATAAATGCCGATCAGTTGACCGCTTTGACGCCCAGTGCCTTCAGCGCCGCATGCAGGTGTTTGCTGCCTTCCTTGTAATTGCCATCGCTGCACAACCTGGTGCCCTCATCCTTGTGTTTGCTGGCCGTGGCCAGTTTGGAGGCCTTGGGATGCGAAGCGATCGCGGCGTCGACCTGCTCTTCCAACGACTTGCAGGTTTCCGCCGTGGGCACCTGCTTTTTCGTCGCGGCAATGACGCTGCTCGCACTGGCCACAGTAATCGCCGCGGCAAACCCCATGACGGCATAGCGATAAGCGGTGGGAAAGCGGACGTTCATGATTTTATCTCCAGATGCACATGGCTTGCGGATTTTCGGTTCAGTCGACAAAACCGGATGGAGGCACAATAACAATATGATAATGATCCGGGTTTTAACAACACATTAACTTTTGTTAATGTTTGATGATGCTTACCACTGCGCGAGTGCCTCGGTGAGCGTGGTTACCGCCTGGATTTTCACCCCCTCGATTTTTTCCTTCGGCGCGTTGGCCTTGGGCACGATGGCCTGCGTGTAACCATGCTTGGCCGCTTCGCGCAATCGTTCCGGCCCGCCCGGCACCGGCCGGATCTCGCCGGCCAATCCCACCTCGCCGAACACCACCAGTTCCTGCGGCAGCGGCTTGCCGCGCAGGCTGGAGAGCACCGCCAGCAGCACCGCGAGATCGGCGCCGGTCTCCGACACGCGCACGCCGCCGACCACGTTCACGAACACGTCTTGATCGTAGGTGACGATGCCGGCGTGGCGGTGGGCGATGGCGAGCAGCATCGCCAGACGGTTGCCGTCCAGTCCCACGGTCACGCGGCGCGGGTTGGACAGTTTCGATTCATCGACCAGCGCCTGCACCTCGACCAGCAACGGCCGCGTCCCCTCGCGCGTCACCATCACCACGCTGCCTGGTACGTCCTTCTCGTGCCGTGACAGAAAGATCGCCGAGGGATTGGTCACCTCGCGCAGCCCCTTGTCGGTCATCGCGAACACGCCGAGTTCGTTCACCGCGCCGTAGCGGTTCTTCACCGCGCGCACCACGCGGTAGCGGCTGCCGCCGTCGCCCTCGAAATAAAGCACCGTGTCGACCATGTGCTCCAGCACGCGCGGGCCGGCCAGCGCACCCTCCTTGGTGACGTGGCCGACGAGATACATCGAAACCCCGCTGGTCTTGGCATACCGCACGAGTTGCGCCGCGCTCTCGCGCACCTGGCTCACGCTGCCCGGCGCCGAGGTCAGCAGCTCCGTGTACATCGTCTGGATGGAATCGACCACCATCAAGCGCGGCGACTCGCGCTTCGCCAGCTCCAGCGCGCGCTCGATATTCGTCTCCGTCAGCAGGCGGATGGATTTCGCGTCGATGCCGAGCCGGCGCGCGCGCATCGCAATCTGGCGCGAGGATTCCTCGCCGCTGACGTAGAGCGTGGGAAGCTCGGAACCGACCGCGGCGAGCATCTGCAACAACAGCGTGGATTTGCCGATGCCCGGATCGCCGCCGATGAGTACCACCGATCCGGCGACCACGCCGCCACCCAGCACGCGATCGAGCTCGGCAATATTTGTCGGCAGCCGTGGCTCGTCCCCGGCCGCCACTTCGTTCAGGTTGTGGATGGTGGCCGCTTCGCCGCTGACGCCGGCGAAGCGCGGATTCGACTTGGAGGGCCTGGCCTCGACCATCGTCTCGACAAAGGTGTTCCAGGCTCCGCAGTCAGAGCACTGCCCCGCCCATTTGGGCGATATGGCCCCGCATTCCTGGCACTGGTATTGCGTCTTTGCGCGCATAGTTGCGTATTCTGCCAGACCCGCCCAGAATAAATCGAATTCAGCCCTCCCGGATTTTCAAGGATAGTCAACTGACCAAAATGGATGATTTGATCTTAAAATCCGTCATCGAAATCACCCGTCAGCGCGACACGGATTCCCTTGAATTGAGCCTGGTGACCACGCTGGCCCAGTTCGTTCCCGCGAGCGCCATCACATTGTATGAATCGTTCGGAGAAGGCCCGACCGATGCCGTGGATGAGGTTGTACGTCTTTCCATAACGCCGAATGGCCGCTACGGCCGGGATTACAATTGGAGCACGGGGAAAAAGACGATCACACCGGATGACCAACTCCGGAATTGCCTGCAATCATCCTCCATCGTCGTGGTTGAAACCAGCGCCGGAACGACGCTGCTGCATTACCCCATCTTTTCTGAACATAAAGTCAGGGGCGCGCTCGCACTGGAATGCAGGGAAGATCCCTTTTCATGGCGCCCCATCATCGAGGCCCTGATCACGGTCTATGGCAACTACCTGACCGTTCTGAATGAGAGCGAACGCGACAAGCTGACCGGCCTGCTCAACAGACGCACCTTCGATCGCAAGCTCGACAAGCTATTGAAAGCCCAGCGGGACAATCAGGTCACCAATAAATATACCTCCGCCGGATCCGAACACAGGCATGTCGACACGAAATCCAACGCCTGGCTGGCCATGGTGGACATCGATCATTTCAAACGCATCAACGACACCTACGGACATCTGTTCGGGGACGAGGTTTTATTGACCCTGTCGCAGAAGATCCGGCGCTTTTTCCGAAAATCGGATCTCATGTTCCGGTTCGGCGGGGAGGAATTCGTGATTGTTCTGGAACCCATTCCCGCAGAGTCGGCCAAACGAACGCTTGATCGATTCTCGCAGGCCATTGCCAGTCATAATTTCCCGCAGATTGGCAAAATCACCGTCAGTGTCGGTTATGCCGGAATCTCGGAAACCGATTTTCCACAAGTCGTTCTGGAACGGGCGGACAAGGCGCTTTATTTTGCAAAAGACAACGGCAGGAATTGCGTTTTCAATTACGAAGAATTAGTGGCGAATGGACAGCTGAAAGAACGGCCATCGGCTCAATCCGTCACTCTTTTTTAACAAAAAACGGACAAAACCAATGAGCCCTTCTCTCCAAGGCAAGCGCGCGCTGATCACCGGCGGCAGCCGCGGCATCGGCGCAGCCATCGTCAAACGTCTCGCGCGGGAAGGCGCCGACGTTACGTTCACCTATGTCAGCAAGCCGGATCAGGCCAACGAAACCGTAAAGGCAGCCAAGGCGCTGGGCGTACGTGCGCTGGCCATTCAGGCCGACAGCGCCGATCCAAAAGCCGTCGCCGCCGCGGTGGAGAAAGCCGCGCGCGAATTCGGCGGCCTCGACATCCTGGTCAACAACGCCGGCATTGCCCTGATGGAATCGCTCGATGATTTCAGTCTGGAGGATTTCGATCGCACCTTCGCGATCAACGTGCGCGCGGTATTCGTCGCCACCCAGGCGGCGGCCAAACATATGAAGGAAGGTGGACGAATCATCAACATCGGCAGTTGCAACGCCGATCGCATGCCGTTTCCGGGCGGTTCGGTGTATGCCATGAGCAAGGCCGCGCTGCAAGGACTGGTCAAGGGGCTGGCGCGCGATCTCGGTCCGCGCGGCATCACCGTCAACAACATCCAGCCCGGGCCGGTCGACACCGACATGAACCCCGCCAACGGCGAATTCGCCGAGTCACTCAAAAAGTTGATGGCGCTGCCGCGCTATGCTGGTGCCGATGAGATCGCGGCGATGGTCGCCTACCTTGCCGGCCCCGAAGCCGGCTTCGTGACCGGCGCCAGCCTGACCATCGACGGCGGTTTCACCGCCTGAGAGAATTATCAGTAGCCCAACTTCAGTCGCATGGAAAATACGTGCAACCCCAAGCTGATAATCCCGGCGTTCTGGTATTTCCTCCGTTGCTGTATGGGGTCGCACTGCTCGTTGTAATAACACTTCATTGGCTTTGCCCGTTGCATATTCCCGTGCACAACGCGGTGTTCTGGTTGGGCATCGTGTCGCTAGTTACTGGAGTCGGCATCGCCGTGTGGGGTAAAAAAGCCATGGATCGTGCGGGTACCAACGTGAACCCTAGGCAGCCCACCACCGCTATCGTCACTGGAGGCCCATTTCGTTACTCCCGCAATCCGCTTTATCTCGCAATCACGATGATTCTTCTCGGCATCTCCTTTGCCATCGACACGTGGTGGGGAGTCATCGTCATCGTTCCCGTCCTGCTCATCCTGCACAACGGTGTCGTTCTGCGCGAAGAACGCTATCTCGAGCAGAAGTTCGGCGAGAGTTATCTCCAGTACAAGCGCACCGTCCGCCGTTATCTCTGAAAGAGAATCCCGCCGGTGTTGCTTATGTTCCCGCGAGGTGCTGATCGAGTAGTAGATTCAAAGTCAGGCGCACGCCGAAACCGTTGAAGTGTGTCGGCACATGCGCCAGTCCTTCGCGATTGCTGGCGCTGGATAAATCCAGGTGCAGCCACGGGATGCCCTCGCCGACGAAGCGCGACAGGAAGCGCGCGGCGAGGATGTGATCCACCGGCCCTTCCTCGGCACATTGCTTGGTGTCGGCGATCTGGCTCTCCAGCATTTTTTCGTAATCCGGCGGCAGCGGAAACGGCCAGATGCGCTCGCCACTCTCCTGCCCCGCTTTGATCAGTGTCTGCCACCACTCCGGCCGGTTGGTGAAGGCGCCGCTGTAACCCTTGCCGATAGCCTGCACGCAGGTGCCGGTCAGCGTGGCATAGTCGATGATCAGGCGCGGCTTGGTTTGCGAACACAGCGCCAGCGTGTCGGACAACACCATGCGCCCCTCGGCGTCGGTGTGGATCACTTCGATGGTCGTGCCGTTGGACGCTGTGACGACATCAGTGGGCTTGTAGCCCTTGGGGCCAACATGATTCATGGCCAGCGCCAGCCACGCCTCCACCGGATACGGCGCCTTCAACCGCGCCAGAGCCAGCAACGTGCCCAACGCCACGGCGCTGCCCTGCATGTCGCCCTGCATGCCGAGCATGAATTTTGCCGGCTTCACGTTGATGCCGCCGGTGTCGAAGCAAATGCCTTTGCCGACCAGCGCAATCGGCGCCATTGTGGTCTTGCGTGAAGGTTTGTAGCGCAAACGAAGTATGCCGGCATCCGGCACCGGACTGCCCTGCGCCACGGCCAGAAACGCACCGGCCTTTTTCTTGCGCAGAGTGTCGACATCATAAAATTCCATGGCGAGGTGGTGTTCTTTGGCCAGAGCAGCGACGCGCTGGCGGTACGTCGTCGGCGTCAGTTCGGTCGGCGGCAGCGTGGCGAGATAGCGCGCCAGCGAACTCCCCTCCAGTTCCGCGTAGGTGCGGCGGAAGCGATGCGCGGGCGCGCAGCCATATAAATGAATAGTGGTGAGTTTGCGCCGCTTGTCCGGCTTGCTGCGCATGTCCGGCATGGGCGCCGCAGCCGCGAGCGTTGCCGAGATCAGCGCCTCCGCCATCTGCTCCGCCGGTTTCACCTTGAAGCCGACGATGGCAAGACCAATCTCTTCAGGTTGGAATTCCTTGTGTCCCGCCAGCAGTTGCCGGGCCAGGGTCAGGCGTTCGAAAGTCGTGGCCTTCTCATCCAGCGCGGCACAGGTCACATGACTGCCGATGGCATTGGGCAGGGTCGTGGACCAGGCTGCGTTTTTTTTGATGCCGCCGGGCCGGCGGCTGGCGCGCTCATGCAACACCACACCGGCCGGAAACTTCGCCCAGACCTTCATGTCCGCGCCGGCGGGCACGACCACCACCCAGTCGATGATGGCATCGACCTCGGCGGCCTTCGGCAACGCGGATTTTTGCGTCAAACGGATGTCCATGCGGCACTCCTGCTATAAATTTGTTCGTTCAACTATACTTGAGTTAACGGCATAACAATAATCCTCCACCATGAGCCAGCCGATGGCCGACGACGATCCGCAGGAAACACAGGAGTGGCTGGAAGCGCTTGAGGCGGTGATCGAGCGCGAAGGCGTGGAGCGCGCGCATTTCCTGCTGGAAAAATTGATCGACAAGGCGCGCCGCTCGGGCGCCTACCTGCCCTACTCCGCCAACACCGCCTACATCAACACCATACCGCCGCAGAAGGAGGAATACACGCCCGGCGATCCCGCCATCGAATGGCGCATACGCTCGCTGGTGCGCTGGAACGCGCTGGCGATGGTGGTCAAGGCCAACCGCAAATCGAGCGAGCTCGGCGGGCACATCGCCAGTTTCGCCTCCGCCGCCACGCTGTATGACGTGGGCTTCAATCATTTCTTTCATGCGCCGACCGGGAACCACGGTGGCGATCTGATCTTCGTGCAGGGCCACAGCGCGCCGGGCATTTATTCGCGCGCGTATCTGTACGGCCTGCTCGATGAGGAGCACTTGAGCAATTTCCGGCAGGAGGTCAATGGCAGGGGACTGTCGTCCTATCCGCATCCCTGGCTGATGCCGGACTTCTGGCAGTTCCCGACCGTGTCGATGGGTCTCGGGCCGCTCATGGCCATTTATCAGGCCCGCTTCATGCGCTATCTGGAGCATCGCGGGCTGGCCAACACCGCCGGACGCAAGGTATGGTGCTTCTGCGGCGATGGTGAGATGGACGAGCCGGAATCGATGGGCGCCATTGGACTTGCCGCGCGCGAGAATCTCGACAACCTCATCTTCGTCATCAATTGCAACTTGCAGCGGCTCGACGGGCCGGTGCGCGGCAACACCAAGATCATCCAGGAATTCGAGGCCGCCTTCCGCGGCGCCGGCTGGAACGTCATCAAGGTGATCTGGGGCGCGTACTGGGACCCGCTGCTGGCGCGCGACCATAAGGGCCTGCTGCTGAAGCGCATGGAGGAATGCGTGGACGGCGAATACCAAGCCTACAAGGCCAACGACGGCGCCTACGTGCGCGAACGCTTCTTCGGCAAGTATCCCGAACTCAAGGCCATGGTCGCCAACATGACCGATGCCGACATCTGGCGGTTGAACCGCGGCGGGCACGATCCGCACAAGGTCTATGCGGCTTACGCGCAGGCGGTGAAGCACACCGGCCAGCCGACCGTGATCCTCGCCAAGACGGTCAAGGGCTACGGCATGGGCGAGGCCGGCGAAGGACTGAACTTCACCCATCAACAGAAAAAGATGGGCGAGGAGTCGCTGAAGCAGTTCCGCGATCGCTTCTCCATCCCCATCTCCGACGAACAGATCGCCGAGACGCCGTTTTACCGGCCGCCGGAGGACAGCCCGGAGATACGCTATCTCAAGGAACACCGCCAGGCGCTGGGCGGCTTTCTCATGAACCGCCGCCCCGCGCCGCAGCCGCTGCCCGTGCCGCCGCTGTCCGTCTTCGAATCCATGCTCAAGGGCACCGAAGGCCGCGCCATATCCACGACCATGGCCTTCGTGCGCTGTCTCACGCTGTTGTTGAAGGATCCAAACCTCGGCAAATTGATCGTGCCCATCGTGCCGGATGAGGCGCGCACCTTCGGCATGGACGGCCTGTTTCGGCAGCTTGGCATCTATTCCTCGGTCGGCCAGTTGTACGAGCCGGTCGATCACGATCAGGTGATGTACTACCGCGAGGACATCAAGGGACAGATTCTGGAGGAAGGCATCTGCGAGGCCGGCGCGTTTGCCTCCTGGATCGCCGCCGCCACGGCCTATCGCCATCACGGCGTGCAGACCATACCGTTCTATATCTTTTACTCCATGTTCGGCTTCCAGCGCATCGGCGATCTGGCGTGGGCGGCGGGCGACATGCGCGCGCGCGGCTTCCTGCTCGGTGGCACCGCGGGCCGCACGACGCTGGCCGGCGAAGGCCTGCAACACCAGGATGGCCACAGCCATCTTGCCGCCGCCACCATCCCCGATTGCGTGGCCTACGACCCTGCCTACGCCTATGAGCTGGCGGTGATCCTGCACGATGGATTGCAGCGCATGTACGTGCGCCACGAAAATATCTTCTATTACCTGACCGTGATGAACGAGAACTACGCGCACGGCGCCATCAAGCCGGAATGGGAGGACGGCATACGGCGCGGCATGTACCTGCTGCAACCGGCGGCGGGCAAGGCGCAGGTGCAACTGCTGGGCAGCGGCACGATCTTGAACGAGGTCGTGGCGGCGGCGAAATTGCTGGCCGAGGATCACGGCATCGCCGCCGATGTCTGGAGCGTCACCAGTTTCAACGAACTGCGCCGTGAAGGCCTGGACTGCCAGCGCGCCAACATGCTGCATCCCGAAGCCAGGCCGCGCGTGAGTCATGTCGAGTCGCAGTTGCGCGGACGCGCCGGGCCGGTGGTCGCCGCCACCGATTACATGCGCGCGTATGCGGATCAAATCCGCGAATTCGTGCCGGCGCGTTACCGCGTGCTCGGCACCGACGGCTTCGGCCGCAGCGACACGCGCGAGCAACTGCGGCGGTTCTTCGAGGTCAACCGTTATTACGTCACCGTGGCGGCACTCTCCGCGCTGGCCGAGGAAGGCGCCGTGCCGCGCGCGAAGGTGAGCGAGGCCATCAAGCGTTACGGCATCGACCCCGACAAGCCCAATCCCGTCACGGTTTAGTCCAGCGCCCATGGCTGACGAAATCTTCCTGCTGCCCGACATCGGCAATTTCGACAACGTCAGCATCATCGAGGTGCACGCCAGGCCCGGAGACACGTTGAAGGCCGAGGCGCCGCTGCTCACGCTGGAGAGCGACAAGGCCACCATGGACATCCCCGCGCCTTATGACTGCCGCGTGAAGGAACTGAAGGTCGCCACCGGCGCCAAGGTTTCGCAAGGCGCGCCGCTCGCCCTGCTTGAACGAATCGGTGCGGCGCCATCCAAGCCCGCCGCTGCCGCCGCCAAGTCTCCGGTGGCGCCAGCGAAGGCCCCACCAGTTTCAACATCCACGCCAGCGCCCGCAGCGCCCCCTTCACCCTCATCTCCACCCGCGCTGCCGCGCGGCGCGCAGACGGTGGAAAGCCAGTCCGCGCACGCGCACGCCAGCCCCTCGGTGCGACGCTTCGCGCGTGAGCTGGGCGTGGATTTGGGGTTGGTCTACGGGCGCGGGCCCAAGGGCCGCATCCTGAAAGACGATGTCAAGGCCTTCACCAAGGCCATGCTGAGCGGCAGCAAGCTGCGCAGCAGCGGCGGTTTCGAACTGCCCAGTCAGCCGCCGATCGATTTCTCCAAGTTCGGCCCGGTGGAAACCAAGCCCCTGGGGCGGCTCAAGCGGCTGGGAGGCCAGGCCCTGCACCGCAGCTGGATCACGGTGCCGCACGTGACCCAGTTCGACGAGGCCGACATCACCGAGCTTGAGGAATTCCGCCACTCCAAGCTCAAAGACGCCGAGAAGAAGGGCGTCAAGCTGACGCTGATCAGCTTTCTGCTCAAGGCCGCGGTAGCAGCGCTGGAGAAGTATCCTGACTTCTGCACCTCGCTGTCACCGGACGGCGAGTCGCTGATCTACAAAAAATACTTCCACATCGGCGTCGCGGTGAACACCGATCAGGGACTGGTGGTGCCGGTGATCCGCGACGTCGATCAAAAGGGACTGTTCGAGATCGCGCGTGAGGTGCAGGCCGCCAGCGACAAGGCCCGCGCCGGCAAATTCACGCCCGCGGACATACAGGGCGGCTGCTTCACCATCTCCAGCCTGGGCGGCGTCGGCGGCGGATATTTCACGCCGATCATCAATCTGCCGGAGGTGGCCATACTGGGCGTTTCGCGCGCCGCCAAACGGCCGGTGTTCCGTGATCACGCCTTTGTGCCGCGGCTGGTGCTGCCGTTTTCCCTGTCCTATGACCATCGCGTCATCGACGGCGTGGCCGGCGCGCAGTTCACCCAGTATTTGAGCACCATTCTTTCCGATATCCGCCAAATCCTTTTGTAGCTTTTGTATCCCTTACACCGTGACCGGGGCCGTTGCGCTGCGCTACACCGAGTCAGGCCATGGTAGCCCGTCGATCGTGATTCTGCACGGACTGTTCGGCGCGCGCCGCAACTGGCAGCGCATCGCCCGCAAGCTGGCGGAATCGCATCGCGTCATCAGCGTGGACTTGCGCAACCACGGCGAGTCGCCGCATACCGCGGCGATCAATTATCCGGCGATGGCGGCAGATGTCGAACATTTGCTGGATAATCTCAACGTACCATCGGCAACACTGCTCGGCCACAGCATGGGCGGCAAAACGGCCATGTATTTTGCCTTGCAATACCCGGAGCGGCTGCGCGCGCTCATCGTCGTCGACATTGCTCCGGTGACCTACCCGTTCCGCTACAACCGACTGGTGGCGGCTATGCGTGAAGTGGTTGCGCTCAACCTCAACAGCCGCGCCGAGGCCGATGCCCGGCTGACGTCGCACGGCGTCGAATCGCCGTTGCGCGACTTCCTGCTGCAGAATTTTATCCTTGAGGACGGGCGTTATCGATGGCGGTTCAATCTCGAGGCCATCGAACGGGACATGCTGCACATCATGGGGTTCCCCTCGCCAGGCCAGGTGCGGCCGGAGCACCCGCCCGCGCTTTTTATCTGCGGCGAGCATTCCGAATTTGTCACCCCCGCCCACCACGCCGATATCCGGCGGCTGTTTCCCGGCGCCGCTGTCATCACCCTGCCGCAAAGCAGCCACTGGCTGCACGTGGAGCAACCAGAACGCTTTCTCGCCATTGTCACGGATTTTTTACGGAACTTGCGGTAGGCTGGACGCCATCAAGCCATGCGTGCACAATGCGCCCCCATTATTCAGAACCGCATTCCCTGGAGCCGCCATGACGTCGCGTAAAATTAAAAAAGTCGTCCTCGCCTATTCGGGCGGCCTCGACACGTCCGTCATCCTCAAATGGCTGCAGGAAAATTACGGCTGCGAGGTCATCACCTTCACCGCCGACATCGGCCAGGGCGGGGAGCTGGAGCCGGCGCGGGCCAAGGCGCGCAAGTTCGGCGTCAAAAAGATCTACATCGACGACCTCAAGGAGGAGTTCGTGCGCGACTTCGTGTTCCCGATGTTCCGCGCCAACGCCATCTACGAGGGCGAATACCTGCTCGGCACCTCCATCGCCCGCCCGCTCATCGCCAAACGGTTGATCGAGATCGCCAATGAGACCGGCGCGGACGCCATCGCCCACGGCGCGACCGGCAAGGGCAACGATCAGGTACGTTTCGAGCTGGGTGCCTATGCACTCAAGCCCTCTATCCGCGTCATCGCGCCGTGGCGCGAGTGGGACCTGACCTCGCGCGAGAAGCTGCTGGCCTACGCCGAAAAACACGGCATTCCGGTGGAAATGAAGCGTGGCAGGAAATCGCCCTACTCCATGGACGCCAACCTGCTGCACATCTCCTACGAAGGCGGACCGCTGGAAGACCCGTGGCAGGAGGCCGAGGAATCCATGTGGCGCTGGACTGTCGCGCCGGAACGGGCGCCCGACAAGCCGACCTACATCGAACTCGGTTTCGAGCAAGGCGACCCCACGACGCTGAACGGCCGCAAGCTCTCGCCCGCCAATCTGCTGGCGCAACTCAACAAGCTGGGCGGCGCCAACGGCATCGGCCGTCTGGACCTGGTGGAGAACCGCTACGTCGGCATGAAGTCGCGTGGCTGCTATGAGACGCCGGGCGGCACGATCCTGCTCAAGGCCCATCGCGCCGTCGAGTCGCTGACGCTGGATCGCGAAGTCGCGCATTTGAAGGATGAGATCATGCCGCGCTACGCCGCGCTCATTTACAACGGCTACTGGTTCAGCCCGGAACGGCGCATGCTGCAGCAGATGATCGACCATTCGCAGCGGCACGTGAACGGCGTGGTGCGGCTCAAACTGTACAAGGGCTCGGTCACCGTGGCCGGACGCAAATCGGCGACGGACAGCCTGTTTGACGCCAACATCGCCACCTTCGAGGACGACG
>DATJVC010000022.1 GCA_035501935.1 Gammaproteobacteria bacterium
AAGATGGACTTATATATTGGCCTGGCCAGTTAAATATAAGATTTCTAGGTGGCGGAGGCGGAGGTTTAATTTTGTCACGAATTTTCGTAAACGAATCTTTAATTTTCTCCCACATAGAATGTATGTACCTTATCTCATCCATATACAATTTGATTTATTTTGATGCGTTAAGTGATGATCCGAATTCCCATCTCGCGGGATGATGGAACACTGGCGATTCACGCCCATCAATCTCAGTAACATGAAATTCAATACATCTAGCCAGTAAATCAAACCGTTTTGCGGTGTTGATTTCACGCGGATCTGTATCATCAAAAACCGAGAACGATAAAATATAATCACCCGCTCCCAAAAGTAGCGGATCGATTTGAACGGTTACAAATCTAACTTCGTTCTCCGAAATCTTAAAAAAATCCACGGAGCTAGTTATCCATGCCAGTCTTCTGCCATCAAGCCCAAATATCGAAACATAATAGCGGCAGCGAAATTCTCCATTCATTTCGGCACGTAACTTGATGCTGATTTGCATACTGCCGCCTGTTGTAAAGTTCGTAGTGGAAACTCCATTACAAGATATTTCTATATTTAGAATTTTTACTCCAACATTGCTGGGCCAACGAAAAACCTGTTTGCCATTCTCCAGCATGATAGAAAATGCCTTAACGTTGTGGTCTCGTTGCAACAACATTTGGGGGTCAATTCTTTTAGCAATCCAATCTTTATTTGCATATCGGGGCGTTGTTTCACCAGCTTGGTGCTTTCCATCACCATGAAGCGCTATTGGCGACGATGACCAAACTGCCTGTATCACTTGTTCCTGACAAGCAACCTCGTATGAACCCACGATTTCTCGAGAGTTACCTTCCATTATTACTTTACCTTTCTCTATCCATACTGCTCTATCACAAAACTGCAAGACTTGAGGCATCGAATGTGAAACAAGTAGCAGAGTGCATCCAGAATGTGCCAGACTTTCCATTCGAACCGACGATTTCGCACTAAAATAAGCATCACCGGCTCCGAGTATCTCATCAATAATTAGAACATCTGGTTTAATGGCCGTCGCGGCGGCGAATTGGACGCGCGCTTGCATACCTTGAGAATAAGTATTCATGGGCTGATGCAGAAACTCACCGAGCTCGACAAATTTAACAACGTCCTCAAGGGCTGCCTCAAAATCATCGCCTAGCAATCCGTTGTAAAGTAAAGAAGAGCAGATGTTCTGGTAGCCGCTGAACTCGGGATGGAAGCCAAGCCCCGTCTGCATCAAGGCCTGAACCTTGCCGTTGACGGTTATCTCCCCGGAGGTCGGTGCGAAGTTGCCGGTGATGAGCTTGAGCAGTGTTGTCTTGCCGGCGCCATTCCTGCCGACGACGCCGACTCTCTCGCCACGCCGTATGGTCATTGAAACGGCATCCAGCGCCTTGAATTCCTCAATCGCGCGCCGTTTCAACGGCAACCAGCGATATAATCCCAACTCGTCGAGCACGCGCTCGCGCTGGCTGGCGTAAAGACGGTAGATCTTGGTCAGGTCCCTGCATTGAATCGCAATCGCGGATTCGGCGGGAACTGCCGTGATTGCGGTCGTTGGCAAATCCTTACGCATATTCATAGAACAGCTGTTTGCCGCGCTGCCAGGCCCAGTAACCGGCCATGGACGAACCCAGACCGAGCGTCACGGCAATCAGCACGACCTTCCACGATGGCAGTTCGCCCAGGACAATGAGACTCTGATAGCTCGTCACGAAATAGAAGAGCGGGTTGAGGTACATGATGAATCGCAGGTGTCCGGGCGCCATATCCGGGGTATAGGCGATCGGCGTGACGACCAGCAAGACCATGGTCACATACGTCAGTATCTGCTGAATATCGCGAATGAGCAGGTTAAGCAGGGACAGTACCCATACCACACCGGTCACAAACATGATTTGCAACAGCATGACGATCGGCACCAGCAACAGCGTGAGCGAAGGCTGGCCCAACGCGACATCGGCGGCCACCACCAGCAGGAGACCGACGGGCAGCACGACGCTGGCAACCAGGACGCTGCGCAGCGGAATCATCTCCGCAGGGAAGACTGTATTCAATAATATCTGTTTGTTCGCGGCCAGGGATGAGGACCCCGCACTGAGCGCGCCTCCGAATGCGAGAAACGGCACCATTCCAGAAAAGATATAGAGTATGTATTCCCGCTGCCCCATCGCGGCCGGCTGGATTTTGAAAATAACGGTATAAATAAGCGTATAAAGCCCGAGAAAAAATACCGGGCCGAGCACCACCCAGACCAAACCAAGGAGCGAGCCGGCGTACATGCCGCGGATCTCGACAGCGGCTGTCTTGAACAGGATCCCACGATGCGACCATACGGCGGAAAAAGGGGCGCTGAGAAATTTCATCTTGTTTTTTGCGCTTGATCCACTGCCGCGAAAACGGCATCCACCACCCGTTGCTGGGTGTCGTCGTCGAGAAAAGGATGCATGGGCAGGCTGATGACGCGCGCGGCGGCGGCCTCGGAGACTGGCAGCAACCCCGGCTTCTGACCTGCGCGGGCGAAGGCGGGTTGCAGGTGCAGTGGCGTCGGATAATGGACGGCGGTCGGTACGCCTTTCTGCCTGAGCTTTTCCGCCACGGCTTCGCGGTTCCCGACTTGTATGGTGTATTGGGCGTAAACGCTGGTGTTGTGGGGCTCAAGATACGGCGTGGTTATGCCGGGGTTGCTTCGCAACAATTCCGTATAACGGGCGCCGATACGCTCACGCGCCGCCACTTCGTCAGGGAAGCTTTCGAGCTTGGCCAGCAATATGGCCGCCTGCAGGGTGTCGATTCTGCCGTTGATGCCGATGCGTGGATGATGATAGCGGCGATCCTGGCCATGCACGTGGATCTCGCGCATGATTTTCGCCAGCGCGTCATCATCGGTGAAGCAGGCGCCCGCATCGCCATAAGCCCCGAGCGGTTTTGACGGGAAGAAGCTGGTGCAGCCGATGGTGGACAGGGCGCACGATCTCCGCCCCTTGCAGGTGGCGCCGAAGCTTTGTGCACCATCCTCGATGACCGGCAGATTGTGCCGCGCGGCGATGGCATTGATGGCATCAAAGTCGGCGCACTGGCCGTAGAGGCTGACCGGCATGATGCAACGGGTACGCGGCGTAATCGCCGCCTCGATCAATTGCGGATCGAGGTTATAGGTGCGCGGGTCGATGTCGACAAAAACCGGCTTTGCGCCGAGAAGCGCGATGGTCTCCGCGGTGGAGATGAAGGAGAACGGCGTGGTGATGACCTCATCGCCAACCCCCACTCCGAGCGCCATCATGGCGATGAGCAGCGCATCGGTGCCACTCGCCACGGCGATGCAATGTTTGGAGCCGCTGTAGGCGGCGAGACGTTCCTCAAGTTCCGTGACCTCCGGGCCCAGGATGTATTGCCCCTGTTCCAGCACGCGGCGTATGCGCGCATCGATGTCCGCCTGCAACTTACGATACTGTGTCTTTAGATCGATAAATTCCATCGATTTATTTTTACATCATCATGGAAACCGTTCGTGCTGAGGTATCGAAGCACGAACAATCGATTGTAGCAGGCGGTATTCGCCCTTCGATACCTCAGGGTGAACGGAATTTTTGAAATTGGCCTTGGTCACTCCCCCACCACGACACACACGCCGTTTTGCAAGCGATAGACTTCACGCGTGCGGGGACAGTGTGCCTCACCGACGCCAACCAAGGGCAGGTCGAGGCGTTCGCCGTGGCGGCTGATCCAGCCGATCTGCTTCGCCGGCACGCCGACGACCAATGAGTAATCGGGAACGTCACGGTTCACCACCGCGCCGGCGCCGATGAAGGCGTATTCACCGATGGTGACGCCGCAGACGACCGTGCAGTTGGCGCCCAATGTCGCACCACGTTTCACGAGCGTATCGCGAAATTCGTCCTTGCGCGACACGAAGGAGCGGGGATTGTAGACGTTGGTGAACACCATGCTTGGCCCGCAGAAGACGTCATCTTCCAGCGTAACATTGTCATAGACCGAGACGCTGTTCTGTATACGGACATTGTTACCGATGACCACATGATTTCCGACAAAGACGCCCTGCCCCAACATGCAGTCCCGGCCGATGCGAGCGCCGCCGCAAACATGCACCCAGTGCCAGATCGCCGTACCCTGACCGATCTGCGCACCCTCATCTACTATGGCTGTCGGATGAACCTTGTATTCCACTGGCTCAATAATCCAGAGGCAAAGACACGCGGTGACCATCGCGGGCGGAGGTGTAGGCAGCGACAAGCAACTCCAGAGATCGCAGTCCCTCACGGCCGTCGGTGTCGGGCTCCGCTTCTCCGCGCAGCACTTTAATCACGTTGTCGTAATAGAGCGGGTGGCCGAAGCCGTAAACGGAAGTGGTCTGATAGCTGGCCCCCTTGATTTCCTCATCCATTGCATCGGCCTCGGCAAATTTCCAGTGTTCAATTTTATTCACCGCCAGACCACCGACACGTACGGTTCCCTTTTCACCGATGATTGTGATTGAGCCCTCCAAATTTTGGGGATAGGTCAGCATGGTAACGGCAACAGTACCCAGGGCGCCCGAACGCCATTTCACGTTCATGACACCGCTGTCTTCGACCTGGATATCGCGCGCCAGCGTGGCGGTATAGGCCTGCACGCTCTCCACAGGGCCGATCAGCCAATCCAGTAAATCGATGTAATGACTGGCCTGGTTCATGAAGGCACCGCCGTCGAATTCCCAGGTGCCGCGCCATTTGGCGCTGTCGTAGTATTCCTGTGGACGCGTCCAGAACACATTGATGCTCACCATGTAGATGCGGCCAAACCGCTTTTTCTCGAAGGCCCGCTTGAGCAGTTGCAATGTGGCATTGCGACGATTTTGCTTGACCACGAACAACCGTACATTGGCAGCGTCACAGGCCGCCACCATCCGTTTGCCGTCGTGCCAGCGCGTTGCCATGGGCTTCTCGGTCACGACATGAAGTCCTGCTTCGGCTGCTTGTATGGTCTGTTGCGGGTGCAGACCGCTCGGCGTGGCGAGTACCACCACATCCGCTTTGGCCTGCTTGAGCATTTGCTCGAAATGCAGAAACTCCCTGGCGCCGGTTTCCTCCTTGGCCTTGGCGAGCACGCGTGGATCAATATCGCAGACCGCGACGAGGTCGGCGTTTTCCTGATGCTTCTTAAAGGCCTCAAAATGATTTTTGGAGATGCGTCCACAACCGGCAAGTGCAAAACGAATCTTCCGATCTTTAATGGGCGGCTTGAATTGGTTCATCATTTGATACGCCTCCTGATTCACTGTTCCGCTTGTGGGGGAATTCTCATTTGAAATAATAAAATACGCGATGGCCTACACACCGGCATAATTCATAACGCACAGCCTCTTTGAGATTCCCCGTGCCATTTCCCTGGCCAGCGCCTTCTGCTCACGACTAATCCAATCTCGCGCCTCTAAGCGAATTGAATACTTGTTCGCATATATAGTCTGACTCCGCGTCGCCCACGCAGGGCCCGATGGGCAGCGTCAGCAGACGTGGAGCGGCATCTTCGGTCGCTGGAAGACTGGTCCGCGCTGCATAGAGCGGCATTTGATGCAGCGGCGCGTAGTGCAGGCTCGCGCCCACATTGTGTTTTCTCAATTCGGCGATGATCTGATCGCGGGATTTCTTCATCCGCTCGACGGGCAGCAGCACCAGAAATAAATGTTTCGCATGGTTCGATCTCAGCACGCCCGCCTGAAGCCGGACGCCCTCGAACTGTTCCAGCATTTTGGCGTAGCGCCGGGCGGTCTCCAGCCGCCTCGCCTGCAATTCCGGCAGGCGACGCAACTGCACGCGGCCGATCGCCGCCTGCAGAATGGTGGCGCCGCGTCCTGCAGGCCCATGGAGAAATCATGCCCGTAAAAGATATTGTCGCCGAGAACCAGCGCGCAGCGATCGGTCGCGATGAAATCCCGGCCAATCAGGAAGGCCTGGGCCAGGCCCTCTGAATCCGGCGCCTCCCGTCACCAATATGACGTTGCCACTCATGGGGCTTTCCGCCGGACGTCTGTTGACCGGCTGGTGTCAGGAAACACCTTGTCATAGGTGTCGCGGATGCCGTCCTGCAGTTTGATCTTCGGGCGCCAGCCGAGATTGAAGATTCGGGCCGCGTCCGAAAGCTTGCGCGGCGTACCGTCGGGCTTGGAGGCGTCATAGACGATCCCGCCGCCATAGCCGACCACGTCCTTGATCAACAAGGCCAGATCGCGAATGGATATCTCCTCGCCCGTGCCGATGTTAATGATCTCCGGATCGTCGTAATGCTCCATCAGGAACAGGCAGGCGGCCGCGCAATCGTCCACGTGCAGAAATTCGCGCAGCGGCGTCCCGGTGCCCCAGAGGGTGACCGTTGGCGCATCGTTCACCCTGCCTTCGTGGAATTTGCGGATCATCGCCGGCAGGACATGGGAGGTCTGAAGATCAAAGTTGTCCCCGGGGCCGTAGAGGTTCGTGGGCATGGCCGAGATGAAACGGCAGCCGTACTGCCGCCAATAGGCCTGACAGAGTTTGATGCCCGCAATTTTGGCCACGGCATACCACTGGTTGGTCGGCTCCAGAGCCCCGGTCAGCAAATATTCCTCCTTGATGGGTTGATCGGCATATTTGGGATAGATGCAGGTGCTCCCGAGAAAGAGCAGTTTCTTCACCGCGCAGCGGTAGGCCGCGTCGATGATATTGGCCTCGATCATGAGGTTGTCGTAGATGAATTCCGCCGGATGGGTGTCATTGGCCAGGATTCCCCCCACCCTGGCGGCCGCAAGAAACACATGGTCGGGCCGCTCCGACTGGAAGAACTGCCGCACCGCGGCCTGTTCCTTGAGATCAACCTCCTTGTGCGGGACGGTGAGAATGTTGGCAAATCCCCGCGCGCGCAACGCCCGCACGATGGCGGAACCGACCAACCCGCCGTGACCCGCCACGAATATTTTCGCGTCCTTTTCCATGAAGCCTATTCGAAATAATGAAACACGCGATATCCTTCACGGCGGCATAGATCGTCGCGTTCGGCCTCCTTGAGATCCTCCCGCATCATTTCCTTGACCATCTCTTCAAGCGTGATCTTCGCGACCCATCCGAGTCTGGTCCGCGCCTTGGTGGGATCTCCCAGCAGCGTATCGACCTCCGTGGGGCGGAAGTATCGGGGGTCGACCTTGACCAATACCCTGCCGGTGCGCCGTTCCCGGCCTTCCTCGCTCACACCCTGCCCCTGCCAATCCAGTTCGATGCCGATTTCCTTGAAGGCCAGATTCACGAAGTCGCGCACGGAATACTGCCTGCCCGTGGCAATCACGTAGTCATCGGGCTCCGACTGCTGCAGCACCAGCCACTGGGCCTCGACGTAATCCTTCGCGTGTCCCCAGTCCCGCAGGGCGTTGAGGTTGCCGAGATAGAGGCGCTCCTGCAGTCCGAGTTTGATGCGCGCGGCCGCCCGCGTGATTTTGCGGGTGACGAAGGTTTCCCCGCGCACCGGTGATTCATGATTGAAAAGGATTCCATTGCATCCGTAGATGCCATAGGCCTCGCGGTAATTGACGGTGACCCAATAGGCATAGAGTTTGGCGGCGGCATAGGGACTGCGGGGATAAAAGGGAGTGGTCTCGTTCTGCGGTATCTCCCGCACCTTGCCGTAGAGTTCGCTGGTCGAGGCCTGGTAGAAACGGGTCTTTTTTTCCATGCCCAGAATGCGGATGGCTTCGAGCAATCTCAAGGTTCCCAGTGCATCGGCGTTCGCGGTGTATTCCGGGGTTTCGAATGAGACGGCGACATGGCTCTGGGCCGCGAGGTTGTAGATCTCGCCGGGCTGCACCTCCTGCATGATGCGGATGAGGTTGGTGGCATCGGTGAGATCGCCGTAATGCAGTATGAATTTTCGATCGGATTCGTGGGGATCCTGATAAAGATGATCAATGCGGCCGGTGTTGAAACTCGAAGACCGGCGCTTTATTCCGTGAACCTCGTAGTTCTTCTTGAGAAGGAACTCCGCCAGGTACGCGCCGTCCTGCCCGGTGACGCCGGTAATCAACGCCACTTTCCTGTTCTGTCGGCCTTTTTTCATTGTAGTCTCCTGCTGGTACTGATTCTGATTACCCTGACCACGCCACCGCCCTGCCGTGAGACGTCGATTGTAATGGCATGCGATCTACCGGCGTGAGACCGTCAACCGCCGGTAGAGATCAACATACGCCGCCGCCATCTGCCTGGCCGTGAAGAGCTTCCAGTATCGCTCTTCCGCCCGCCGCCCCATCGCCGCCGCCTCGTCCGGATGTTCCCAGAGGTGGCGCATGGCTTCGCGAAGTGCGGTTGGATCGCCGGCCGGCACTACAATTCCCGTTTCCCCTCCGATATTGATGAACGTCGTTCCGGTCCCAATTTCGCTGGAGATCATCGGCTTGCCGAACATGGCGCCTTCCAGCAACGATATGCCGAAGGCCTCGGAACGAAGGTGGGAGGGGAAAACCACGCCATGACACAGGGTCAGCAAGGCCGTCTTGTCTTCCTCCGGCAGTTGACCGAGAAAATGCACGTTACGCAAATCAAGTTTCGCTGCCTGCGCTTTCAGTTCCTGCTCGATGGGGCCGGCGCCGACAACCACAACCGGGTAATCGAGCCCACGTGCCGCCTCCATCAGAATGTGCAGTCCCTTGTAGTAACGAATGGCCCCCACGAAAAGAAAGAACCGTTCACCAAGCCGCCCCCGCCAGAAAGCGAGACGCTCTGGTGTCGGCTTTGGATAGGATGCCTTATCCATGCCGATGGGGATTACGCTGACCTTGGCGGAGAAACGATTCAAGACCTGGCTGGTAGCCAGATAGTTTGGGGATGTCGCCACAATATGATCAACACTCGCCAGGAAGCGCCACATGAGCGGCCGATAAAGTTTCAAGAGGTGCCGCTGGCGGATGATATCCGAATGATAAGTGACCACCGTCGGTTTTTTTACGCGAACCGCAAAGTGCACCACGTCCATGAACGGCCAGGGGAAATGATAGTGAATGACATCCGCGTGTTCCGCCAGTTGCGCAAAACGCAGCAATACCGACGCCGAAAAACCCGTTGACGCAATCTGAAAATCCTGGCGCGCGCGGTGGGCGCGGTGGCCGTGAATCTCAATCGTGCGGGCAACCCCCTTCCTGCTCAATGACAACACCTCCGCCTCCACCCCGAAATCCGAGACACCGCGCGCCAGCTGATTGATGACCTGTTCAATGCCTCCAATCGTGTCTGGAAAGTATGTCCTGTAGAAATGCAAAACCCGCATCAACCGACGCCCGGCTCATCCCGCCATTGCCTTGAACCACACGGCGTACGGCTGGGCCAGCCACCATTTCAACGGCACGCGGCCATAGTGCCTGCGCACGACTTCCATCGCCTCACGGTAATGCAGCCGGCGTCTGTTCTTTGTCTTGGTGTCCGCGTGCTCCCGGTTGCACGCGACGAATTCATCGACAAACTGCAAGGGCCCGAACGCCTTGAACAGCCGCCACCATAAATCGTAATCCATCGCCATGTGAAGTTTTTCATCAACGCCGCCGGCGGACTCCCACGCGGATCGCCTGATCAGTGTCGCGGGTTGGGAAATGATGCAGCGCAAGGCCAGACGACGCTCGGTAAAGGGCTCCACCCATGCGGGACGCCGGGTCCGGGTCTTTTCAACGACATTCCAGGATCTGCCGTACGCCGCCGGCGCGGCGGGACGACTTTCCAGGGCGCGGAGCAAAAGCGCCAGACCACCGGGTAGCAGCCGGTCATCGCTGTTCAGCCAGCACACGTAAGGCGCGCGTCCCTTCGCGATTCCCTCGTTGATCGCCTGCGCCTGCCCACCGTCCCTGCGGCTACGCCAGCCCGCCAACCTGTCTTCCCATTTCCGGATTACGTCAACCGAGTCGTCCGTCGAGCCGCCATCGGAAACAAAAACTTCGACGGGAATTTCCTGCTGAAAGATTGACGCCAATGCTTCATCAAGATAACGACCATGGTTATACGACGGAACGGCAATTGTAATCAGCGGATCTACAGCCATACGTTATTCGCCACTATTGGTCAGGAAATTCAGTTTCCTTCCACAGTTTTATCATCTTGAACACTAGCAATTAACAGACACGAGTTGCTTTGTCTGCAAGACCATATGCCGCGCGGCTTTCTCTTACTGCGGCGACGAATGCTCGAATTGAAAACAGCCCCGGGAGACTTGATAGAAGAATTATCACGCCATATAACACGGTCATGGCAAGAGCTTGCTCCGAGCCAACCCCCAATAATCCAAACAGATGGATACTACTCAGTTCTCGCACACCCCAACCAGCATACGAAATTGGAAGCGAGGCAAATACAGAAAAAACGGGGACTACAAAAAAACAATGGCTGATGTACAGTGCCACTCCCATTGCTTTTGCGGTGACATAGAATATTAGGCACATCCCCATGTTGATAATGAATGAGGTTACCAGCGCCGCCCAACCGGAGCTTGTACTGAAGACATTAATGATGCCAAAGTATATTTTGGACAAGAAATCCAGAATTCGCTTGGAAATAATTTTGTTTCCGACCCTTATAAATAATCCCAATATAAAAATTCCTATAAATGAAAATACAAATACCACAACAACCATTATTTTCACTTCGGCGTGCATCCCATCAAGGCCCTCCATGAATGATGAAATAATCGCCAGGAATAATGCCGTAACCATCGCGCTGAATTTCTCGGCAAAAAAAGCGCCCAGCCATCTACCCTGATCGGCACCTCGATAGCGCAATGTATAGCTTCGCACAAAATCTCCCGCAGCAGATGTGGGCAGAATATTATTAAGAAAATGTCCAGACCAGACTGATAATATATCTTTACGGAACGTAGAATAGATAGTCAAAGCTCGAAGCACAAAGTGCCAGCGAAGCGCCTGAAAAAATACCAGTACGATCGCGGCATAAATTGCAATAATGAGCATTCGCATTTTTTCAATACGAATCATCATTAGCTGGTCAAGGTCGATCTTGTGAGCTACAAAATAAAAAGCGAGTATAGTAATCCCCAACTTCAAGGAGAGAATGTAAAGAGTTTTATTTTTATTGAGCAATGTTGTAATTACTGCCATTTTTCATGCACCGCGATTAATTTTTATACTGCTTAATGCGAAGTTTAGAAACCGAAAATCAATTAAAACCTCAGGGCGGATCAATGCACCGTAACGAGCAACCGGCTTGACGTCATCCTGGCTCTCAACATAAAAACAATTCATGCCCGGCTTTAGATCGACAGCCTGAAAACGAACTCTGGTATTTCCCCGATCAAAAGAAGCCTCATGTTGCCCAGTTGGTGTTCTAAACCGAAGGTTGCGGCGCGCCGGGCCATTTACAAAGCCGGGGATTGCATCAAACTCAACATCGACTCGTTCTGATCGGACTGTAAATACATAAATCTCGACCCCATGCTCAATCCATCTGAATTTCGTAGGAAATCCTGATGCTTTTGCTTGAGCAGTCGTAAGTGTCTCAACAGGATAAGCTCCTCTGCCAACAAAAGCATAGCGGTCAACTTTCGAGACGAAATAGGCGGAATAGTATTCGTTCTGAAAGAATGGTTGCGCAATTTGATTGGTAGAGAAAAAAATATCGGGCTCCGATTTTTTCCCATAATCGCTAATCAGGATTGCATCCTGTGGCATCTTTGGCGCGCTGCTACACGGCATGGTTGGAAGCAACCTGTCCTGAAGCGGCTGAAAATTGTGCGTCAGGGCTGTGACTGTTCTCTCACGAAACTCATTTGCCAGCCAGGCATTTTTTATGCCGTTATTTAAGTGAAAAATGAGTGGTCGGTCTGCAACGGACATAAGCTGTGATTTGAGTTGGACAACCCCAATCATGCCGTTTATATCGCGTGCATTCTCAAACTTGGCCATGTGAAATGCCGGCAAAAAAGAAAGCTCATAGTTTGCGGCTGTTATAATATTGGCGGGCAGAAATAATAAACTAACACCAATAAACGGGATGTCATATAGCCGCGGCTTTTGTGTGGATAAATAAATTGCGCCGAGAAGAATTGGACCCAGCAGTGGAATAAGCCAGTCCCCAATCTTAAAGATTGCATAACCGGAGCGCGTGACAAAAAAGGCAAATGAACACATCAAGGCAATCGCTGAAATTGAACCAATAATTGCTTTGGCGCCCGCAGGCATTAAATCTGATCGAAAAACTTTGGTTAAGGCCCAGAAAAATGTCAGAAGAATTAACGCGCCGATAGCAAGAAGCTTCCAATTTCGAATTTCACCAGTGCCGAGAAGGCCATCGAATACCGAAGCATTTGTTGGGTATGTAAAAAAACCGAATAAAAGAGGAAGGAACCCCTCCGTGACATATTCGGTGAATACTGCCGGCGATGCGCTCCCGGGGGCGGCGGTTTTAAGGGAAAGAGCGATCCAATTGATTATTGCACGCTTGGTTTCCCCAAGCGAAAGAATACGAACCAATAAAAAAACGGCGAGACTTCCTGCGACAATCATGGTCCACCCGCGAAAATTATTTAAAGCATTCTTTTTATGTGCAAGACTGGACAAGAGAAATGCCCCGGCTATCACTGCGAGTGCAAAGAAACATAAAATTACATAAAAAATATATAAGGCATTTAACAAAAGGACGATTGCGATCACATCATTTATAGCAAAGTGATGCACGCTCGCATCTTTATTCGCTGTGGCTAACAGTCTCGATGCATATATGCAAACAGCCATAAACAGGGGAAGTGCGCTTATCTGTCCAAGCAAATAATAGCTATACTCCTGAGCAAAGCCACCCGAGAAGATGAACAATGCAACAGCAACACTCGACAATAGAATGCCAAAGCAGTAGATGCTCCGCACAACTGCGGCAAAGGCAAGAGCGTTTATAACGACCAGGCTGGATAGCAGGGCGGAGTTAAAATGAAGCGGATTCAGGCCAAAGAACTTCTGAGCAAATGCGCCGATCAGTGAGATCGCAAATCGGCCTTGCGGGCCCGCGCTACCAGTAAGCGGCAGGATCGAGGAATCAACTCCAGTGTCAAATTCGAGAACGGAATGGGTACTGAGATAGACCGAATCCTGACTATTATAAAAGAAATCATAATTGACGGCGCCAAAAAAATTCTCAATTCCAAAATTGATCGCAGGAATTAAAATCAGAAATGCCGGCAAGCTGCAAAGCAGCGCCATCTTAAGTGATACATAAGCTTGCGGCAGCAATGCGCGCATTTGTAATCTGCGACGGATCACAATCAAAGTCGAGGCTACCGCCAACAGCCCAAACGCCACCGCCATACCATCTGCACCCGACAAACCGAAGTTTGCGGAAATTACGTGCCCAATAAAAACAGATGTAGCCAGGCCGAATGTCGGTGCGAGAAGGAATTCACTGGACGAACCGCAAAGCATCAGCGGCGATAGCCCCAGCAGGCTGAAACCAATAACCATGCCCAAAGTAATCAGCATGGTCAAAGCTTGTTCTCAAGCACGTCACTAAGATGTTTCACGAGCCGCTGGCTTGCCTTTCCATCTCCATAGGGTGAGTATCCGATGACCATCTTGCGGTATACCTCGTCATCGTTCAGTAGCTTCATCACCCAGTCGTAGATAAGTTCTTCGTTGCTACCCACCAGAATTGAGCCGCCGAGTTCAACCAACTCCGGCCGTTCAGTTTCATCACGCAGGACAAGTACGGGTTTATTTAACGCCGGGGCTTCTTCTTGAAGTCCTCCAGAATCGGTCAATACGACATGGCACGCCCGCAGATACTGCATTAACTCCTGATATGGCATCGGGTCAACCAATTTGACATTCGCCACACCTCCAAGCGATTTATATACGACACCGCGGACGTTGGGGTTCGGATGCACTGCAAAGATAACGGAGATGTCGTTCGACTGGGACGCAATTCGTCGAACCGCGTTACAGATTCGCATGAGTGGATCGCCAAAATTCTCGCGGCGGTGTGCCGTGACGAATACCGTCTTCTTGCCTTGGACCGAAGTCGCAGAATCCGCGATTAATCTGTTCACAGTGATCTGAAGCGCATCTATGGCTGTATTACCAATCATAAAGATGAATTTTTCGGAAATACCTTCATTACGAAGATTCTGAGCAGAGGCTTCTGTCGGTGGAAAGTGCATCGTAGCGAGACGACCGACGAGGACTCGATTCATCTCTTCGGGAAATGGGGAATTTCTATTAAAGGTTCTTAATCCTGCTTCAACATGGGCAAAAGGAATTTTTTCGTGAAACGCCGCAAGTGCCGATGCGAACACGGTGGTCGTATCACCCTGTCCAATTATGCAATCGTACTTCTCGGCGTTGAATAATTTCCAAAATTCCGTCAGTAATCGACCACAAAGCACGCTGAGATCTTGATTGGGCCTCATTACATCCATGTTCCTAGTTACATTCAGACCAAACCATTCGATCAATGGGATCAAAAGTTCTCTATGTTGCCCCGTACAGATGGTTTCCACCTCAAAACGCTCTGGCATGCCCTGCAATGCAAGTATCACGGGCGCCATCTTGATCGCTTCAGGTCTGGTTCCAAATACGCATGCAACCTTGAATCGCCTCATTTCATATCCCAAAATCGCCATGCTAAAAGTTTCTTAAGCAACTGAAACGAATTCCCGAAAACATCCATCTCTGAAACAGACAGCTTGTTATCGTACGCAAGCATTAACGGTATTTCTCTCATCCTGGCGTTCGATTTATTCAACTTTAAGAGCAATTCCACCATACATGCGAAGCCCTTTTCTTTCAGTAATGGCGGATCAAATTTCGATAAGGCATCCATGATAATTCCGTGCCTGTAGACACGATAGCCGCAGGTATAGTCCCTAACATGGAATATCGGATGAACCAGCTTGTAAAGTACGGCCGCACCTACGCTCAGAAAGATTCTATGAAAAGGAACTCCTGTGATAGTTGCGCCACTTCTGTATCTGGATGCAATAACCAAATCTGTTTCTGGCTGATCTTTTAAAACATCAAGCATCTGAGGAATCTGAGCCGGATCATGGGTATTATCACAATCCATCACCACTAACACATCCTCTCTTCCCCCCCGCTTAGCGAACTCTGATAGCAGTGCATTCATCCCTGAACCCAACCCTTTATTTACAACGCCGTCTAGATAGATGATTTCGATGAGTGGAGTCCAAGCCAATACCTCTTTTTTGGTTCCATCTCGACAGCCATCGTCATATACGATAACCACAAGAGGCATCGGAAGAGACGCCTGTAATTTATAGATACGAGTAAACAGGGGTTTAATCGATTTTTCTTCATCATATGCAGGCAACCCCAAGTATATTTTTTGCATAACAATTTCTTTTTTTTCTCGATTTGTCTCCGATCACAATTATTTTAGTTTTTCAGTTCGGCTTGTAAATGAGTAAACGAATCATGAGGGCGCTCCCAGTTTGTTTCGAATCTGCCACCCCAGATCAGTGACGACATGCTTCACCAGGTAAGGCAACACTGCCTTGCGCACCTCGGTTCGCGAGGGGACCCTACCCCACACGCGTTGCCGGATGCGATCCATTTCCTGACAACCCACCTCTGAAATCGCCGCCGACGTTTTCTGCTGCGGATGCACCCGGAATCCGCCCAGAAAGCGGGGCAACCGGGCGAAGCGCGCCCCCGCGTCACGAAAACGAACCAACAAATCCCAATCCATGGCGAAGCGGAAAGACTCGTCAATCCGTCCTCCCACCTTGTCCCAGATGCGCCTGCGCCAGAAGATCGTTTCCTGCGGGACGTAGTCCGCCCATGAGAGTACCGCGTCATCATGGGCCGGCAGCATCCAGCGGCCTATCTGATGATCATTTTCGTCAATCAGGATGCGGTGGCCATAAACTACGTCGACCTCGGGATGCCGGTTGAAATACTCCGCGACATAAGCCAGCGCGCCGGGGAGCAGAATGTCGTCGGAATTCAACCAGGCCATGATTTCGCCCGAGGTCTTTGCAAAGCCAAGATTGAGTGCCTGCGATTGTCCCCTGTCGGGGCACGACTCCCAGCCCGCCAGTCGCTTCGAATAACGATCCAGGATTTCCCGGGTACCGTCCATGGAACCGCCGTCCTGTACGAAATATTCCAGATTGGGATAGTCCTGATCGAGCACGCTATTGATGGTGCGTTCGATAAAGCCGGCCTGTTTGTATGAGGGCGTAACCAGTGAGATTTTTGGGAGTCGAGTAATGGAGACGGGCTGCGCGTAATGCGCTGGAAGACGCATCTCCCGTGGTACATGCTGATTCAGATTCCCTAATCGGGGACTAAAAACCAGATTGTCCAAGCGAGGACGCAAAACAAGACGTGAAAATCCATACGCCCCCAAAATGCAGCGAATTATCGGATGAAGCGCGCGTCTCAGACCAGGAAAAGCGGCACGGTAAATGTCCAGCACCCTTCGTTGCCTGTCAATTGCCGGCCTCTTATGCAGCAAGCCGTGCGTCATCCGCAGACCAGCAAATCCGTGATAATGGTAATCCCAGCAACCTCCGATCGCCCGCGGCTGCGAATGGAATGACCGACCACGAGAAGCGGTGCCATCCCTTTGAATCACTAGTCACCTCAACCGCAAGACTCGTACGACTCAAAGACAACTTTTCGATCGGAATGCGATGACCATCAAATTCGACACGTATGAAGTCTTCGGCCTGCATGGGACGCACTGGTTCCCATTCGAGCGTAATGTGGTGACATCCCTGATGAAGCGGAATATAAACGCACGCGGAATGCATGGACCAGCAGAAAGCCCTGTCTGCCAGCGTCTCCTGATCGTGGAAACCAAGCAATTCGACGCCATCACCGTGGTCGCCAACCCTCCATCCGCCTGAATGAGAAAGATTCGGGTTGCGAACAGCGGGTATCATGGCGCCGGAACGCGCGAGATAGTGCAAACGCCCCTTGTGCACGAGCATGCCCAGCCAGTCGACATAGGCGGCTTGCGCGGCCCGCGGCTCAAAACGACGAATCACGTTCTTCAGGCGCAGCCGTGCGAAAATCTCGGCGAGACAAGCGCCCAGGTAGCCGCCACCTGTCCCCTTGAAGCCCTTGAGCAACCATCCGAACAGGTCTTCCATCAGTCTCCACAGGGAGGTGCCATCCGTGGAACTGTTGCGCCTGCTCAAACGCCGTCTGATGAGCGCCGGCAAGGCCGCAAATCGCAATCGCGCCATCTCAAGGAAGTCGGCTGACGTACGCCCACGAAGCTCCTGCAGTTCGGGAACTGGCGGGAAATAGTCCGCCCTTGCATCATCCATGCCCTGCGCTGCGAACTTGATCTCACCATGCGCAAAATTAAGGGTGTAATCTTCCAAATCTGTCAGCCTGCCGCTGTAGGCATGCCGGACGACGGGCGTGAAGTCAAATTCCACATGGTGGCCGGCGTGGTGCAGGCTGGCTGACAAAAGCCGTTTGGAGAAGTATTCGTACTCCGGCTCAAAGCCACCACAGGCGAAATAAATGTTTTTCCGCACCAGGAAACACTGGTCCACCGCCTTCAGCCATTCGCGCTGAACTGGTTTGTCGCGAATGTCCCTGGCGTAGATCCCGGCCGCAAGTTTCGACAGGAGATTGTCGGTAAGCGGTGCGGTGACGCTGCAGATGCCCGCCCATTCCGGGTGGGCGGCGACGGACTCCATCAGGTGCGTCAGTGCATGGGGTTCGGGTACGCAATGCGACTCGGTAAAGAGCAGCCATTCGCTTTCCGCCAGTTTCGCCGCCACCGCAACGAGGGGAATGTCGTGATTGAACGGATAACATTCCAGCCGATCCCAGGGCTGCAGATACTTCCGCAATTTTTCCACGATGCCCGCATCGAGTGATTGCGGCGCAGCGACCACAATTTGATAGCGATCCCGCGGGTATGACAGCGTCTTCGCCCAGCCCTCGATGCACTCCACCGCCAGCCCCTGATGGTATGCCATGGGCAGGATGACTGATACGTCAAAACGTGATGGATTTTCTTCTTTTTGCATTTCAGTCAAACGCCAGACTGTTCCGCATATCCTGACGTTCACCACAATGGGATGTTCTCCAGGCTGGCGTCAATGCAATGCGGCGAATCCCCAATCCAAGCGTTCGCTTATCCCCGCTGGCGGGATTGATATCGCACGGCCGCAAAAGCTCCGGCACCCTCAACGAGACACGCACCCGGTCACTGCAGATCCGCAGAACATGGCCTGGCACGTACGCCTCCAGAATCACCATGTTGTCGACGCGCTGCTGGCGCAATGTTAGGAGATGTCCGTTCACCCGCGCGTGGACTGCATTGACCGCTTGCGGCGCCAGCATATGGATGATTTCACAGCGCAGCACATGATCGCCGGCACCGACGGGACGGAAATCAATCCATGCGTCCGGCTCCAGCCCCGTCCAGGCGAAATGGTGCGGGCCATCGGTTTCCCGGAGATGCCATCCCATCCCGGGAATGGGACGGTCGAACGTAAAGTCATGCCCTTCCGGCAGCGACGCCAGCCATTTTGTGTCGGGCTCAGCCGCTGGCGGGGTGACACAACGGTTGAACCCCATGTGGTCATGCCCCCTCAGCAGAATGCAGGGGAATGGTTCATTGACCCTGACAACCGGCGTCGTGACGCGGACGGCCAGCCCCAAACGGTTCTCGCGGGTCAGATTCGGATTTGAGTGATGTAACAACCGTTCGTTGAAGAGAAAAAACTGGCCGGGTTTGAGGGCCAACGTCATTTTCTTCGTCTCGTCGACACAGGCTGGGTCTGATGCCACACCCCCGAACCGCAGGCTCAAGCGCGGATCCGTGTCACGAATGGGTGGAATATTCTGCCGGTGCGACCCCGGGATGACTTCGACACACCCGTTTTCCGGCGTGGCCGGTGTGATTGCCAGCCATGCCGAAACGTTCAGCACCGGTTTGATCTGCCAGTTGTAGTAATCCTGATGCCAGGGGTACTCTTCCATATGGTCAGGCTCGGCAGGCGGCTTATTGAACAGATTGGAATTCCACAGGATGAGATCAGGACCTAAAAGCGATGCCATGCGATCGACAATCGGGGGTGAGGAGCACAGCTCGTAGACAGTGCGACTGTCGAGGTGACGGACGCGAAGGCCGAAAGGACAGTAGGGAGTCGGGATTGTCAGCACGCGGTCATAAATGATCCGCCGTACCTTTTCCATCTCCTGCGGTTCGAAAGCAGTGAAGGGTCCTAAAAAACCCTGCTCCTGAAACTCCTCCATTTCGTCGGGCGACAAAGCAAACTGAGCCGGGCTCTGGGCGGCCGTTTGATCCCCGGGAGCGGTGAAACCTTCGGAAGAAGGTCTTCGTGCGCGCCGTCGCCCCCTCTCTCGATCGGATTCGACAATGTCGTGTACGCGTTGATACGCGTCGCGGCTTGCGGCAACCTGACGCTCCGCGGCTTTCAGAAGCAGAGACCGCGCCGATTCCGCACCGCGCCACCTCTCCGCGATTGCCGCCGCCAGGGTCTCATTGGTCTCGCTGCGGTTCAATGGCACGATGCTGCAACCGGCGCCGAACTGCGCCTGAAGTCCTTGCAGCTTCGTCATATAGTGCGGCGACGCCGCCAATGCGACAACCGAGACACCTTGCGACAGAGCGAACACCGCGGCGTGATAGCTGCCTGTTATCACCAGCCGGCAACGGCCGACTTGTCGCACGATATCCTCAGGCGCTGCCAAATGCTGACCGGTATCCTGATGCGTCGGGAATCCGGCCAGCAATGCGCAAATGGCGTCCGGATCCGAAGGTCCGGACATTGAAATCGGCACGGGTAGGAGCGAAGCCGCAAGCCCGTTTGCAACCTGTTGCAAGGTTCCCCGCAAATGTTCGATAGTGCCGGCATCAACGCCGGCGTAATCGGCCCGCCGCAGGTTGATGCCCAGACCGTCGCCCAGGGCGGGCGGGCGGGCCTCGAATGCCAGTTCCACGGCGTCGTCCCCCGTCACGGCTACCTGTTGTTCCGCAACGCCGAATGAACGCACTACGGCGGGACTTTGCAGTGACTCCCTGCAGCCAACCAGATTCAGTCGTGGCAGCACAGCCATCATCTTCCTGGACAGAGTCGGATCGCGGATTGGCTCAAATCCACAACTCAGGATGATCGCCGGTTTGCCGAATCGCATGCCAGCTTCCAGCGTATCCAGGATCGTCCAGGCGTGGTCGGCGAAGCAGTCGCTAAAATAGCCTCCGCCCGTCGCAAGTACGAGGTCGCAATCCCGCAAGGCGGACAGAATCCGTGCCGAGTCGGTAACCGGCCGTATCCCACCCTTGCTGCCCCAGTCATAGTACTCCGGCGCGTTGCCCTGCCTCCGGGCCGTGCCGCCGGGCCCAGCCTCCCGCAAAATCTGATCAGAAAACCGGCACCTCGGCGAAAGCAGGAGGGGCAGGCGATCATGGGTCAATACCAGGGGGGACACATCGGAACAGGTTGCGATCAGCAGCTTCTCGTTCCTCGTAATCCAATCAATCTCGCAATCAGGCCATATCTGACGCAAACGACGGGAAATGATTTGATAGAGCGCCCGGTCCCCCTGATTGTTGTTGTTCGAGAAATAGTTTCCCGAATCAATCAGGATATGTTTTTTCATTCCGCACCTCCGGAACAGGGGCGCCACCGGTATTCAAACTCACACGCCGGCTTCATAAGCGCCGGTTACGGGCAGCCCCACCATTCCCAGGAATGGCGCGGTATTGTTTTCATAATTCCAGTAGATCTGCAAGGGACCCAGCCACTCGGTTTCATCCAGCCTCACGCCTTTGTTTGCAACATTGAACGTTGCATATGAGATCTGGAAGGAATAGAGACCGGCTTCCAGCATTAATTTGATGCAAAGCTCCAACATCCCGGATACATTCTCTCCCACCGGGCACGGACCCAGGCCCAGCTGACGGGAACCGGTAACCGTGGCGATTTGATCGAATCGATTCTTGATCGTCAGGGATATATGCGCCTCCTCCCCCTGACGCGCCTGAAAATAGATGCGCATGCGTATCGTGTCACCCATTTGCACCTGGGTGGCCGGATGACCATCCGGCCCCAGTACCACTACTGCAAGCAATCGGACGGTATTTTCAAGCGCTGAATTCCCGGAACGTTTCCAGATGGCTGCCTGCATGATGTCATCCCGCACCGGCGGGGGCTTCGACGCGGCATTATCAGGGGTCCGTTCAGCAACCGATGCATGCACTTCCTGCTGTTCCTTCAGATATTCCCGGATCGCCTCTTTGCAATCGCCGACGAAGACCGCTTTCCCGCCCGCTAAATACACCGCCCGGCTGCACAGATCGCGCACCGTTGCCATATCGTGCGACACGAAAAGCAGGGTCACGCCCTTGTCGCAAAGCGAACGGATATAACCGAGACACTTTTGCTGGAAGAAAAAATCCCCCACGCTGAGTGCCTCGTCAATGATGAGAATGTCGGGGTCAGACAGCACCTGCACGGCAAAAGCCAGGCGCATCATCATGCCGCTGGAGTAGGTCTTCACGGGACGTTCGAGCACATCGCCAATTTCCGCAAAGGTGACGATTTCATCAAAACGACGGAGGATTTCCTTGCGGTCCAGACCAAGCAGCAGGCCGTTGAGGATGACATTGTCCCTGCCGCTGTATTCCGGATTAAAACCGCTGCCCAGTTCGAGCAGTGCGGAGACACGTCCATTGATCTTAACTTCTCCCGTGGTCGGGTTCAGAATCCCCGTCAGGATTTTTAAGAGGGTGCTTTTGCCGCTGCCGTTACGACCAATAATGGCGGTTGCTCCGCCGCGACGGATCTCAAAGCTGACATCCCTGAGGGCCCAGACTTCCCGCATGCCGGACCGTCGTTTCTGCCGGAGGGTGTGCAACAGCCGCTCCCGTTGATTTTCAAAAACCTTGTAGCGCTTGCCCACACTGCGGACAAAGATGGCGGTGGCGTCGCCAATCATCCTCACACCATGTCGGCAAAGCCGGGGCGCAGGCGACGAAACAAAAGCAACGAGCCCCAGGCAAAAAGTGAAGAGAACAGAAAATAAGCGGTCAACCCCGTCAGGTCCGGCCCCCGCCCGAAGTAGAGCACGGCGCGAAACTGCTCCACCACAAAAGTGAGGGGGTTAAGCATCAGCAGGCGTTGCAACATGGGCGGCGCGGCATCAACGCTGTAGAAAATTGGCGTAAGAAATAACAG
This sequence comes from Gammaproteobacteria bacterium, assembly GCA_035501935.1. Classification (NCBI taxonomy): domain Bacteria; kingdom Pseudomonadati; phylum Pseudomonadota; class Gammaproteobacteria; species Gammaproteobacteria bacterium. The sequence continues at coordinate 22,219 of DATJVC010000022.1, forward strand.
CATATGTGAAAGCGTGCCGGTCAGCTGGCTGATGTCACGCACTATGACGCCGACGGCCGAGAGCAACCAGCCGAGGCCGAGCAGAATGGGGGAAAAACATATCAGAACCAGCGGAAAGAGGAAGGCGGTTGGCTTGGGGAGGCCGAACAGGAGAAGGTGGCCGATAAACCAGACGGCGACGCCAATCAGGGCATGGAACAGCGCGGTGAGCACCATGACCACGGAAAGAATCTCCAGAGGAAAAACCACTTTATTGACGAAGTGCGAATTGGCGGTGACAAGCACGGGCGCTCTGTTCAGACATTCTGAAAATGCGTTGAAGATGATAAGGCCGGCAAACAGCAACAGAGTGTAATCGCCCGTGCTGCCGGGAAACCCCCAGCGCGACTTGAGGATCACGCCAAACGCGATGGTGTAGACGGCGAGCAGAAAGAGCGGCTGAACGAACGACCAGATCACGCCCCCAAAAGAACCACGATAACGACCGGAGAACTCCCGTGTGACCAGCTCCCATACAAGCTCATGATGATTTCGGAGGATCAGAAACAATTCAACCATCCTCCGTTTGCTTGTTTCTCATCAGCAGTTCAAACCCAGAGGGCATAAATTGGATGATTGCCGGCACGCTACCGCCCTGCCGTGTCCGTCGGACACGGCGGGCAAGCTTTCACCGTCCAAACCGCGGCGACGATCTTCAGTCGCGACAAACCCGCGCCATGCTGCTTACCTGGAATTATTGCGGGTGAATTTCAATCCCAAAATATCCGGCACGAGGATTCTTTGGTCCTCGATCCGGGAGGAGGCTTCTTTATAAAGCGCCGCCGGATCATTCACTGCTGTCAGCACGCAGGCATCGAAGTCGGGCACCTGCTCGAAACGGCGCCATACGGGCCTCGCCACAAAACGACTGCGATTGCTGGATGGATCGAATGTGCCGATAATCTGGATGCCGTGCTCCTCCGCGCGCAATGAGGCAATTTCGGCAAATTCGGATACGCCGCACAACAACAGACGATTGAATTTTTCCTGATCGCAGATGTGGAACACCTTGGCGCAGGAATCCCCCGCGCGGCGGTAGAAATCGAAAGAGACGGAAAGATATTGGGCGGTCAGCCGGCTCTTTTCAGCGAACCCCTTGGGTGTAAGGTAGTAAAGATAACGGTTGGCCGGCGCCTGCTTGATCTTGACCAGGCCCTTGCGCACGCAACGCTTGAGGTAAAGGTTGGCGAGTCCCAGCGCCACGCCAAGATTGTCGGCCAGATGGCGCTGCGACACGTCGCTGCGGGTGTCGATGGTCTCCAGTATGCCCCGCGTAACGGCGTCTTCGCGGCTCGGAGTGTTCATAATATGAACACTATAGGCCCACCCCAAAAGCGCCGTCAAGGGAGAGTCAGATCAACTGCGGTTGTACAGGTCTTCGAAGCGGACGATGTCGTCTTCGCCGAGATAACGGCCGGATTGCACCTCGATGACCTCCAGCGGCGCGTCGCCGGGGTTCTCCAGCCGGTGCCTGATTCCCTGCGGAATGTAGGTGGATTGGTTTTCGGACAGCAGGAACACCTCCTCGCCGCGGGTTACGCGGGCCGTTCCCCTGACCACGATCCAGTGTTCGGCGCGGTGATGATGCATTTGCAGGGACAATTTGCCGCCGGACTTGACGATGATGCGCTTGACCTGGAACCCTTCACCGGCGTCGACGCCCTCATAACTGCCCCAGGGGCGATAGACGCGGCGGTGGCTGAGACGTTCCTCGCGCCCCCGGGTTTTCAGCCATTCGACAATGCGTTTGATATCCTGCGCCCGGCTTTTTCTGGTCACCATCACCGCATCCGCGGTCTCCACCACCACCAGATCGTCACAACCGATGACCGCCAGCAATCGATGCTCGGCAAGCAGGGCGTTATTGGCGGCGTCGATGGCGCAGATATCGCCGCGGATGACGTTGCCTTCCGGATCGCGCCGGGAGATTTCCCACAAGCTTGACCAGGCCCCGATATCGGACCAGCCGGCGGCCAGCGTCACCACGGCCGCTTTGAATCCGGATTGCGCGGTCACCTTTTCCATGACCGCATAGTCCACCGAGTCGCTGGGGCAGTTGCTGAAGGCCGCGGCATCGAGGCGCAGAAAATCGCCATCCACGCTCGTATGCGCGCACGCCGTCCGGCACGCGGTGAAAATCTCCGGACGAAACCGCCCGATGGCGGCGAGCCAGACCGATGCCTTCATCATGAAGATGCCGCTGTTCCACAGATAACCGCCGGATTCCACATACCGCCGGGCGGTCGCCTCGTCCGGTTTTTCGACAAATGATTTCACCTCATGCGTGCCACCCTGACCGTCGATTGCATCGCCCATGGCGATATATCCATAACCGGTCTCCGGGCGGATCGGCACGATGCCGAACGTCACCAAATATCCCGCCTGCGCGAGTTCCAGCCCCTGAGCCACCGCCTCATGGAAACAGGGCGCCTCCTGGATGACGTGATCGGCGGGCATCATAAGCAGAATGGGATCGGCGCCGGCAGTCGCGCTGATCAATGCGGCCACGGTAAGCGCGGGGGCGGTATTGCGGCCCGCCGGCTCGAGCACGATGCGGCCGGCTTCTCGTCCCAGTACGCGCATCTGTTCCGCGACCAGGAAGCGGTGTTCTTCATTGCAAATAACCAGCATTGCCGCGCTGGTGGTGCCGGCGCTTTTGACATGGAGGCCGTCGAGGCGCCGCACGGTCTGCTGCAACAATGACTCCTCGCCAAACAAGTTCAGGAATTGCTTCGGATAATGCTCGCGCGAGAGCGGCCATAGACGCGTTCCACCGCCGCCGGCGAGGATTACCGGTTGCAACACGCGGATATTTTTTTCCACGCTCATATGTCGATTCAGTATACCCTTCCGGAAAAAATCATGGCCCGGCGATCGCGCCGGTATGATTCAGTTCAGAGGTTCAATGTCGATTTCGCGGAGATGAACCGGCACCGGCTGGCCCGCGATCTGCAGCAGTAATGTCACCCGCTCCCGGCCGTTCTGCGCTTCGAAGATGGCCTCGTAACCGGCCAAAGCGCCGTCGATGATGCGGACTTTCGAGCCCCTGGCCAGTTTTTTTGCCGGGGATGAGTGAACGCCATCCGCACCTTCGCGGGCCTGCAATTGGTTGATGAGTTGAATCGGCACGATCGCTGGAGCGTTTCCAAAGGACACCATGCGGGCGACGCCCAACGTCGAGCGTATGGGCTTCCAATTGTCGGTCTGATCATCCAGATGGATGAACAAATAACGCGGGAACATGGGGACGATCTGATCCACCGCCCTGTTCCGCCGCCGGACGCGCTGGTGCATCAATGGCAGGTACACTTCGTAGGATTGGCGCTGGAGATTCTCGCGGGCGATCCGCTCCTGGTGCGGTTTGCTATGGATGAGATACCAGGCGCGCATTATAAAAACCGTTCGTGCTGAGGTATCGAAGCACGAGCGAAGCAGTATAGAAAGTGGGGTTCGCCCTTCGATAACTCAGGGCGAACGATTTCTTTGGAATGGTCTTGTGGTAAAGCCGGCATAAACGGATTTGTTCATGAGTTGATTAGCGGCCGACGCAGACGTAATCGAATCCCGCCGCCCGCATCTGCTCCGGCTCATAGACATTGCGCAGATCGCAAAAGACGCGGCCGCGCATGAGGCCGAGTATCTTTTCGAGGTTCAGACCGCGGTATTCGTTCCACTCCGTGAGCAGGGCGACCGCATCGGCGCCGGCAAATACGTCATAGACTGCCGCGCAATATTGGATGCCCATGGGCAGCAGTTTTCGCGCCTCCTCCATGCCGTGCGGATCATGCGCGCGGATGGTGGCGCCTTTTTCGATAAGCGGCGGCAGGATGGACAATGCGGGCGCATCGCGCATGTCGTCGGTTTCCGGCTTGAACGTCAGTCCGAGAACCGCGATTACCTTGCCAGTCTCATTACCGCCAAGGGCTTGACGTATCTTTTTCACCATGCGCGCCTTCTGGGCGGCATTGACCTCGATTACCGACTCGACGATGCGGCTGGAGACACCATGCTCCTGCGCGGTGCGCACCAGTGCCTGTGTATCCTTGGGAAAACAGGAGCCGCCGAATCCGGGGCCTGGGTGCAGAAACTTGCGCCCGATGCGGCCGTCCATGCCCATGCCGCGGGCGACGTCGTGCACGTCGGCGCCGACGGTCTCGCACAACATTGAAATCTCGTTGATGAAGCTGATCTTGGTGGCGAGAAAGGCGTTGGCGGCGTATTTGATCAGTTCCGCGCTTTCGATGCCGGTTCTCAGGATCGGCGCCTCGATCAGGTTCAGCGGGCGGTAAAGCTCGCGCAGCAATCTCTCCGCGCGCTCGCTTTCGACGCCGATCACCACCCGGTCGGGACGCATGAAGTCGGTAATGGCCGCGCCTTCACGCAGAAATTCCGGGTTGGAGGCCACGTCGAAATCCGCCTTGGGATTCTCTTCCCGGATGATGCGCGCGACGTTGCGCGCCGTGCCCACCGGCACCGTGGATTTGTCCACAATCACCGTGTAATCCCTGAGCAGCGGCGCGATTTGCCGGGCCGCCGCGTAAACATAGGACAAGTCCGCATAACCGTCGCCATGGCGGCTCGGCGTCCCCACCGCGATAAAGATCAGATCCGCCTCGCCTACCGCGGGCTCGAATTCCGTGGTGAAATGCAGCCGGCCTTTGCGCTTGTTTTCCCCCACCAGCGGCCCGAGGCCAGGCTCATAAATCGGCATGATACCGCGGTTGAGCTGGGTTATTTTCTCCACATCGACATCAATGCAGGTCACATCGGCGCCGAATTCGGCGAAACAAGCGCCGGACACCAGCCCGACATAACCCGTTCCGATCATGACGACGCGCATGGTGTGCTTTCCTTATTCCGTCACAACCGCCACAACTGAATACCGGCGGGCCGCCTGCTGCGCGGGAGCCTGCCCTTGACGTCCATCACGACGCCACGGCGACTCCGCAAAAGACCGGCCACCAACGGCCAGCCTTGCCCGGCAAACGCCTTGTGCGCGACGGCAAGGATCACCGCATCCGCCGGCTTCAGTTTCTCGCGTGATGTCAGTGTGACGCCGTATTCCAGCCGCGCCTCGGCCGCGCTTGCCAGGGGGTCGTGTATCTGCACCTTGATGCCATATTCCTGTAACGCGCGGATGATGTCTATGACGCGCGTGTTGCGCAGATCGGGAACGTCCTCCTTGAACGTCAGCCCGAGCACCGTCACCACGCAGTCCTTTACCGGTTTGCCGTCGTGGATGAGCAGCTTCACCGTCTCCGCGGCCACGTATTCACCCATCCCGTCGTTGATGCGCCGGCCGGACAGGATCACCTGCGGGATGTAGCCCATGATGGCGGCCTTGTGCGTGAGATAGTAGGGGTCGACACCGATGCAATGTCCGCCCACCAGGCCCGGCTCGAATGGCATGAAGTTCCACTTGGTCCCCGCCGCCGCCAGCACTTCTCGGGTGTCGATGCCCATCCGGTGGAAGATCAGCGCCAGTTCGTTCATGAGCGAGATGTTGAGATCGCGCTGGGTATTCTCGATGACCTTGGCGGCCTCGGCCACCTTGATCGAAGAAGCCTTATACACGCCGGCGGCGACGACGGAGCCATAAACCGCGGCGATGATTTCCAGCGCCGCCGGCGTCTGGCCGGAGACCACCTTGGTGATGGTCTTGAAGGTGTGTCGCTTGTCGCCCGGATTGATGCGCTCCGGCGAGTAGCCCACGAAAAAATCCCTGCCGCACTTGAGGCCCGATTCGCGCTCCAGCACCGGCACGCAGTCCTCCTCGGTGGCGCCGGGGTAGACCGTGGACTCGTAGACCACGATGTCGCCGCGCTTCAACTGTCCGCCCACCGTTTCCGAGGCGCCGAGCACGGACGCCAGATCGGGGCGCTTGGCCTCGTCCACCGGCGTCGGCACCGCCACGATGTGGAAATCCGCGGCCTTCAGATCCGCAGGCTTGCTGGTGAATAGAACGTCCGCCAGTTTGAGATCGCGGCCCTCGACCTCATGGGTGTGATCGATGCCCTTCTTCAACTCCGCGATGCGTTTTGAGTTGATGTCGAAGCCCACCACGCGCGCCTGCCTGCCGAATTCCACCGCCACGGGCAGGCCGACGTAGCCGAGGCCGATGACGGAGATTTTGCGTCGATGTTTCATGCCTGCACTCCATAATAACCGCGATACCACTCCACAAAACGCGCCACGCCCGCTTCAATCGGCGTGCCCGGGCGATAACCCACCGCATTGGCGAGGTCATCGATGTCGGCGTAGGTCTCCGGCACATCTCCCGGTTGCATGGGCAGCATGTTCTTGCTGGCCTTTTTGCCCAGGCAATTTTCAAGCACCTCGATGTAGCGCAGCAAATCCACGGGCTTGTTGTTGCCGATGTTGTACAAGCGGTATGGCGCCCGGCTGGTGCCCGGATCGGGTTGGTCCCCCGACCATTCCGGATTCGGCGTCGCCACCTTGTCCACCGTTCGGATCACTCCTTCAACAATGTCCTCAATGTAGGTGAAATCACGCTTGTGATGACCGCTGTTGAACACGTCGATGGGCCGGCCGGAGAGGATGTTGCGCGTAAACAGGAACAACGACATGTCCGGTCTGCCCCACGGGCCGTACACGGTGAAGAAGCGCAGGCCGGTCACCGGCAATTGATACAGATGGCTGTACGCGTGCGCCATCAATTCATTGGATTTCTTGCTTGCTGCGTAGAGCGACACCGGATGATCGACGTTGTCGTGCACGGAAAATGGCATGCGGGTGTTGGCGCCATAGACCGAACTGGACGAGGCGAACACCAGATGCTCGACGCCATTGTGCCGGCAGCCTTCCAGGATGTTGAGAAACCCAGATACATTGGCATCGATATAGGCGTAAGGATTGACGAGCGAGTAGCGCACGCCCGCCTGCGCCGCCAGATGCATCACCCGCTGCGGCCTGGCATCGGCGAAAAGCGACGACATGGCCTGTCGATCGGCAATGTCCAATTTGTGAAAGGCAAACCCGGGCCGTGTCGAAAAACGCGCGAGCCGCGCCTCCTTCAGGCGCACATCATAATAGGCATTGAGATTGTCGACGCCGATCACCGCATCGCCGCGCTCCAGCAATCGTTCGCATAAGCGCGCGCCGATGAAGCCGGCGGCGCCGGTAACCAGGATTTTCATTGTCGACCGGGAATATTGATGGCGGACCGATTTTAACAGAATACGTGAACCACCCGCGAAAAACGAAAATTTGCCTTGATGCGTCGTTCGTCCTTCCATACATCAGGACGAACGTATTTATTTTCTGAAAAACCGTTCGTGCCGAGGTGCCGGGGCACGAACGGATTCCGTGCGTCCCGGCATTATCGAAGCGGATTTTATTTGTCGATGCCGTCCATGCAGAGATACTTGATTTGCAGATACTCCTCAATGCCGTATTTCGAGCCTTCGCGCCCGAAGCCGGAGAATTTCATGCCGCCAAACGGCGCCACTTCGTTGGAGAAAATCCCGGCGTTGATCCCCACCATGCCGTATTCCAGCCTGTCGGCCATGCGCCACACCCGCCCGATATCGCGCGTGAACACGTACGAGGCCAGGCCATACTCGGTGTCATTGGCCATCGCCGCCGCCTCGTCCTCGGTATCGAAACGAAACACCGGCGCCACCGGTCCGAAGGTTTCCTCGCGCGCGACAAGCATCCGTGGCGTGACACCGGTCAAAACGGTCGGTTCGAAAAACGTGCCTCCGAGGGCGTGCCGCCGACCGCCGATCAGCACTTTTGCGCCGTGTCCCACCGCGTCGCGGATGTGATTTTCGACCTTGGCCAGCGCCGCCGCGTCGATAAGCGGCCCCTGGTTCACGCCCGCATCCATGCCGTTGCCCGGCTTCAATTTGCCGGCCGCCTCCGTCAGTCTGGCAACAAAGCGATCATGAATCCCGGACTGCACCAGCAACCGGTTCGCGCACACGCAGGTCTGGCCTGAATTGCGGTACTTCGATGCCATCGCCCCCGCCACGGCCGCGTCGAGATCGGCGTCATCAAATACGATGAAGGGCGCGTTGCCGCCCAGTTCCAGCGAGAGTTTCTTCACCGTGGGCGCGCACTGCTGCATCAACAGCCGGCCGATTTCCGTGGAGCCGGTGAAACTCAGCTTGCGCACGATCGGACTCGCCGTCAGCACGCCGCCGATTGTCTCAGGTTTGCCGGTGACGACATTGAATACGCCCGCCGGCACGCCCGCCTCCTCAGCAAGCGCCGCCAGTGCCAGCGCGGAGAGCGGCGTTTGCTCCGCGGGTTTTACGATGATCGTGCAGCCCGCCGCCAGCGCGGGCCCGGCCTTGCGCGTGATCATCGCCGAGGGAAAATTCCAGGGCGTGATCGCGGCGCACACGCCGACCGGCTCCTTGGTCACGACGATGCGGCGCCCCGCGATATTGCCGGGGATGACGTCGCCGTAAACACGCTTGCCCTCTTCCGCGAACCACTCGAGGAACGAGGCGGCATAGGCGATTTCCCCGCGCGACTCCGTGAGCGGCTTGCCCTGCTCGGAGGTCATGATGACCGCCAGTTCCTCCTGATGGGCCATCATCAAATCGAACCACCGGCGCAGCAGGACGGCGCGTTCCCTGGCCGTCTTCGCCCGCCAGGCGGGATAGGCATTGCACGCCGCCGTTACCGCGCCCTCCACGTCCGCCGCGGTCATCGACGGCACCTGCGCCAGGACTTCCCCCGTTGCCGGATTGGCCACGGCGAAGGTCCCGCCATCGCCGGCCTCGACCCATGTCCCGCCGATGTAGCACCGCTTCCGCCAAAGTTGATCTTTATTCATAATTTCACCATGAGGTTTCAATACGCGCGCAGGCAAAGGTTGAGAGCCGGCAGAAGGATACGATTGACTGTAAAATCGTCTGGCGTCACCGGCGAATTATATGGCAGAAATGAGTTTGAACTTAAATGTAATCTAAGGATGCAAAATCCCATGAAATATCTGGACACCGGATCGATCATCATCATTGCCATTACTTTGTTCCTTTTTCTACTGGCCTTGTTCCTGAAAGGTCTCACGCACGACCTGTTGCTGGAAGCCGGCGTCTTCCTGGTATCAGTAAAGTTGATTCTTCTCGGATACAAAAACAGCGTTCTCGCCCAGACGCTTGAACAGGAGATGAAAGAGATCAAATCGCTGCTCAGGGCGCCGAACCCCCGCCAGGACGGTAAAAATCGCCCGGATTGACGGGCGGCATTTTCATCCCCTGCCCTCACCGGGACGTGTTCACATACATGGCGCCGAACCGCGGGGGGTTACAACGTGCAATGACAACGCTGCTCACCCTCGGACTGTGCTGTGTGGCGTTGATTGGGGCGCTTTATGCCATGCAGGAGTCCCTGCTTTTTTATCCGGAAAAACTGCCGCGCGACTATCGGTTCAGCGTACCTGATGCCGTCGAAGTCGAAATCCCCGTCGATGGCGCCGTATTATCCGCACTGCATTTGCGGCTGCCGGACCCCAGGGGGCTGGTGTTCTTCCTGCACGGTAACGCGGGCAGTTTGCGCAGCTGGTTTTCCAACTCTGAATTTTACCGCCGCGTCAACTATGACCTGTTCATGATCGACTACCGCGGCTATGGCAAAAGCACGGGGTCGATAGAAAGCGAGGCTCAACTCAACGCGGACGTGAGAAAGGCGTGGGACGTCATTGCGCCGCGATATGCCGGTAAAAAGATCATCATCTACGGCCGCTCGCTCGGCACCGGACTCGCCGCGAAGCTGGCGAGCGAGGTGAATGCGACGATGCTCATCCTGGTCTCGCCCTACAGCAGCCTGCGGGAGCTGGCGTGCTCCTATTATCCCTTCGTGCCCGGCGCCCTGATAAAGTACCCCTTGCGGACGGATTTGCTGCTGCCGCGGATCAAAATGCCGGTACTGCTCATACACGGCGCGGAAGACGAGGTGATCCCGTACGCGCACAGCGTGGCGTTGAAAGCACTGGCGCCTGATGTCGAATTGATCCGCATCGAGGGGGCGCATCACAACGACATCCATGAATTCCCGGCCTATGTCGATTTGCTTGCCCGGCGTTTGCAACAGTTGTAGCTTGTGACGGGCCGCGCACCGCCCCGGATCGAACAATGGCAACACACGACTATCCGCTGCTGATCAAGCAGCTCTGGCATACGCCGCTGGCCTGCGCGCCGGATCAGGAGATCGTCTACCGCGACAGCCTGCGTTACAACTATCACGATCTGTGGCGGCGCATCGGCCGGCTTGCGAACAGCCTGCACCGGAGCGGCGTCCGCCCCGGCGACACGGTGGCGGTGATGGACTGGGACAGTCATCGTTACCTGGAGTGCTATTTCGCCGTGCCGATGATGGGCGCGGTGCTGATGACGGTGAATACGCGGCTCACGCCGGCGCAAATTCTCTACACGCTGAATCACGCCCGCGCCGATATCCTGCTGGTGCACGCCGATTTCGTGCCGCTCGTGGAGGAGATATGCAAACAGTTAATCACCGTCAAAAAGCTTGTTTTGATCGGCGATGGCCTGCCGCCGCCACCAGCCGGCGATCTTTCATTCGACGGTGAGTACGAAGAATGGATCGCGCGCGGTGACGTGGAGTACGAATTTCCGGATTTCGACGAGCATACGCGCGCCACGACGTTCTATACCACGGCGACGACCGGCGATCCGAAGGGCGTCTATTACACCCACCGGCAACTGGTGCTGCACACGCTGGCCGCAGCGGCGGGATTGGCCTCCGCGCCGGCAGGGCAGCGTTTCCATCGCGGCGACGTGTACATGCCGCTGACGCCGATGTTCCACGTGCATGCCTGGGGCGTGCCCTATATGGCAACGATGTTCGGCGTGAAGCAGGTCTACCCCGGCCGCTATGCGCCGGATTTATTGCTGCGCCTGATCCGCGAGGAACAAGTCACCTTCTCCCACTGCGTCCCCACCCTGTTACGCATGGTATTGACCGCCGCGAAAGCCCAACAAGCATCGCTCAAGGGCTGGAAGGTGGTCATCGGCGGCTCCGCGCTGCCGCCGGCACTGGCGCAGATGGCGCTCGATCTGGGCGTCGATATCTTCGCCGGTTACGGCCTGTCCGAAACCGCGCCGGTGCTGACGCTGGCGCAGCTGCGTCCCGAACATGATGGCGCGGACGCGCAAGCCCGGCTCGCCATGCTCTGCCGCGCCGGCGCGCCGATCCCGCTGGTGGACCTGCGGATCGCCGACGAAAACATGAACGCGCTGCCGCACGACGGCCATAGCGCCGGTGAGATCGTCGTCCGCGCGCCGTGGCTGACGGCGGGATATCTGCACGACGAGGCGGCCTCCGAACGTTTGTGGCGCGGCGGCTACCTGCACACTCAGGATATCGGCGTCATGGACGACCGGGGTTATCTGCGCATCCGCGACCGGCTCAAGGACGTCATCAAGGTGGCGGGCGAATGGGTGTCGTCGCTGGAACTGGAGCACGCCATCGCGCATCTGCCGGGAGTCGCCGAAGTCGCAGTCATCGGCGTGCCGGATCCACGCTGGGGCGAGCGGCCGCTGGCCCTGATTGTACGCACTGCACCGGAGGCGACGGATGAAGCCGCAATCGCCGCGAAGCTGCACGCTTCATGCGATGCAGGCACAATCAGCAAGCACGCCGTGCTGGCCAGGATTCAATTTGTCGACGGCATCGCCAAGACCGGCGTCGGCAAAATCGACAAGAAAGCCCTGCGCAGCCGATATTCCTAGCGCCGCACATCGGTAATCCGGATGAACCATTTCGGTTTCATGCGGCCGAAATCGGTTCGATGGTTCTTGCGCAAGCCCTTCTTTGAGTCGAGCACGCAAGCGCGGCCTCCCTCGCGCACAAACACCACCCAGTGCCAGAAGGGCCGTCCTTTCTCCAGACGCCACTTGATGGCCAGCAGGGCGAGATCCGGCAACGGTTCCCATGATCGAAAAGGATGTTCAGATCTGCTCGTTTTCACGCCCAAGTGTTCGAGAAGTTTGCGCACATGAGTGGTCTTGGACCACAACTCGTCATCCCGCGCCGAGATGCCCAGAGAACCTGCAACCGCCTTTGCCTGGGCATAGGACAGCCCGGCGATTGCGGCGACGCTCGCAATGCCGCAGCCCGTCGGCTCCAGTTGAACCACTGGTTTCATGAAGAACTACATGTGGCGGATGATGGCCTCGCCAAATCCCGAGCAACTCACCAGTTTCGTGCCGGGCAGCAAACGCTGAATGTCTGCTTCCACCTCGTGCGCCGATTTGTGCTCGTGGCCGGCGGCCAGCGGCTTGATGGCGCTGGCCCGCACCTTGGCCAGGTCATAGGTCAGCGTCTTGGCGGCGATGGCACCGGCCACACCCTTGATGACGAAATCGGCGGCCTCGCGCCAGCCCATGTGCCGCAGCATCATCTCCGCCGAGAGAATTATCGAGCCGGGATTTACGCGGTTCTTGCCCGCGTACTTTGGCGCCGAGCCGTGCGTGGCCTCAAACACCGCCACAGCGTCGCCGATGTTGCCGCCGGGCGCGATGCCGAGCCCGCCCACCTGCGCCGCCAGCGCATCGGAAATATAGTCCCCGTTCAGGTTCAGCGTGGCGATGATGTGAAAGTCCTCGGGCTTGAGAATGATTTGTTGCAGGAAGTTGTCCGCAATCACGTCCTTGATCAAGAGGTCGTGTCCATTGTGCGGATTTCGGAGCGTGCACCACGGCCCGTCGCCGATCACCGTGGCGCCGAATTCCTTGCGCGCGATTTCGTAACCCCAGTTGCGGAAGGCGCCCTCGGTGTACTTCATGATGTTGCCCTTGTGCACCAGCGTCACTGAACGGCTGTTGTGGTCGAGGGCGTAACGGATGGCCTTGCGCACCAGTCGTTCCGTGCCCTGCCGCGACACGTGCTTGATGCCGATGCCGCAATCCCCGGTGAACGGCATGCCGGTCACGCCCATTTGCTTCGTCAGAAATTCGATCACTTTTCCGGCGCCCTCGGAACCGGCCGGCCACTCGATGCCGGTGTAAACATCCTCGGTGGCCTCCCGGAAGATGATCATGTCGGTGGCGCCGGAATCCTTCATCGGCGTCTCGGTGCCGGGGAAATAGCGGATGGGACGAACGATGGCGTAAAGGTCAAGTCGTTGGCGGATGGCGACGTTGAGCGACCGCATGCCCGCCGCGACCGGCGTGGTCAGCGGCCCCTTGATGCCGACGACAAAAGTGCGCAGCGCGTCCAGCGTCTCGTCCGGCAGATTGTGCGCTTCGCCATAAAGCTTCTGCGCCTTCTCGCCGGCATAGACCTCCATCCAGGCGATCTGCCGCCGCCCTCCGTAGGCTTTCTGCACCGCCATGTCGACCACCCGCCGCATCACCGGTGTCACGTCGATGCCGATGCCGTCGCCCTCGATGAACGGCACGATGGGGCAGTCCGGCGCCTTCAGGCTGTAATCAGCGTTGATCCTGATGGGCTCGCCGTCCGCGGGAACTTCTATCTTGTCGTAGGTCATCCTGGTCCTGCGATGTTGTTTTGAATTCGCAACTTCATCAATAGCATTTCAATTTCTTCCCGCCGCGAGTTGATTGCGAAAATGCAGCAGGATGCCCGCCGTCGCCAGCAGGATGCCCGCCTTCATGATCCGCTTCGATATCCATGCGGGGAAAAGAATATCAGGCGTGTGATGGTTACCCGTCATTTCGATGACCAGAAGATGCAGCGGGCATCGGAAGCCCGAGACCGCGATGGCCGCCGCCTCGACGGCCACCACGAGGAAGCAGATCCGCAGGAGGGGCCCGCGCTCATGCGTGCAGGCGCCATAAATGATGTAGCCGAGACAGAAGAAAATGACAATCGTGATAATCGTATGAAAAATCTGGATTGCAAATAACACGGTCACGGTGCACATCCACTCACATTTGAAGTGATCTCAGCGAAGGCCGCGATGAGGCGTCTACCACATTTAAAAAACGTCTGGCCGCGATTGCGGCCAGACGGGCTGATGCCGGGTGGGCGGATTAGTGACCCGCGGCGCGCTTATCGTGATGAAACTGTTCCTCCTCGGTCGAGCCATTCAGCGCAGTGAGCGAGGAGTGATCGCCGGAGATGACCTGGGTCACCTCGTCGAAGTAGCTGGTGCCGACCTCGCGCTGGTGCTTGACCGCGCTGAAACCCAGTTTCTGCGCCGCGAATTCCAGCTCCTGCAACTCCACGAACGCCGTCATGTGGTTGTGGGCGTAACCGTGCGCCAGCATGAACATGCTGTAGTTCAGCGCATGGAAGCCGGCCAGCGTGATGAACTGGAACTTGTAGCCCATCGCGCCCAGCTCCTTCTGGAACTTGGCGATGGTGGCGTCATCCAGGTTCTTCATCCAGTTGAAGGACGGCGAGCAGTTGTAGGCGAACATCATGTCCGGACGCACCTTGCGCACGCCTTCAGCGAACTTCTTGGCAAATTCCAGGTTCGGCGTGCCGGTCTCGCACCAGATGAGATCGGCGTAAGGCGCATAGGCCTGGCCGCGGGCGACAGCCTGCTCGAGTCCCTTGTTGGTCTCGAAGAAACCCTCGTGAGTGCGCTTGCCGGTCAAAAACGGCCGGTCGCGTTCGTCGGAGTCCGAAGTGAGCAGGCCGGCGGATTCGGCGTCGGTGCGCGCCACCAGAATCGATGGCACGCCCATGATGTCGGCGGCCAGGCGCGCGGCGATGAGTTTCTGGATCCCCTCCTCGGTCGGGACCAGCACCTTGCCGCCCATATGGCCGCATTTTTTCGCGGCGGCGAGTTGATCTTCAAAATGCACGCCGGCGGCGCCGGCCTCGATCATGTGTTTCATGAGTTCGAAGGCATTCAGCACCCCGCCGAAGCCGGCCTCGGCGTCGGCAACAATGGGCGCCAGCCAGTCGATGCTGTCGTCGCCCTCCGAGTGATAGATTTGATCGGCGCGCAGCAGCGCGTTGTTGATCTTGCGCACGACCGTGGGCACGGAGTCCACCGGATACAGCGATTGATCGGGATACATTTCGAAGGCGCTGTTGGCGTCGGCGGCGACCTGCCAGCCGGACAGGTAGATGGCTTTGAGGCCGGCCTTGACCTGCTGCATCGCCTGGTTGCCGGTCATGGCGCCCAGCGCGTTGACGAACGGTTCGGTATTCATCAGCCGCCACAATTTCTCCGCGCCGCGCTTGGCCAGCGTGTACTCGATCTCCACCGAGCCGCGCAGGCGCGCGACGTCGGCGGCGCTGTAGCCGCGTTTGACGCTCTTCCAGCGCGGGTTGTCCCGCCATTCCCGCTCCAACTGCCGGGCCTGTTCCTGCTGCCTGATGCTGATAGACATAACGTCATCTCCTCCTGAACTGATTTTAATTTAAGCCAATAAACCGTAAGCCTCAAGCGTGAGAAAATTCGGCAGCCTTTTCCCGGACACCATCTTGTCCAGAAGCTCCGCTGCTTCTTTGTATTTCCGCACCTGATACATGTCACCCAATTGCCGGCGGATGCTCTGCAGTTCCTCCGTCATCAATTCCCTGAACATCTCGACCGTGATCCGCCGCCCGTCTTCCAGGATGCCCCGGGGATGGCGGATCCATTGCCAGATTTGGGCGCGCGAAATTTCCGCCGTGGCCACGTCTTCCATCAGATTGGCGATCGGCACCGCACCGCGCCCACTCAGCCATGATTCGGTATAGTGCAGCGCCGAACTGATGTTGTGCAGCAGGCCGCGGATGGTGATTCCGCCCTCCGGCGCCTTGAGCAGGTCTGCGGCCGTGACGTTTACATCAAGGCGCAGATTATCAATTTGATTGGCGGCCGTCATGTGTTTGTTGAACACCTCCCTCGCGATGGGCACGAGCAGCGGGTGAGCCACCCAGGTGCCGTCGTGACCATCCCTGGCTTCGCGTTCCTTGTCCGCACGCACCTTGTTCAACGCCGTTTCATTGGCGATGCGATCATCCTTGATGGGAATGTGCGCGGCCATGCCGCCCATGGCATGAATGCCGCGTCGGTGGCAGGTCTGTATGAGCAGCAGCGAATAGGACCGCAAAAAGTGCTGCGTCATGGTCAATTCCGAACGATCCGGCAGCACATAGTCCGGATGGTTGCGAAGGCACTTGATGAAACTGAATATGTAGTCCCAGCGGCCGCAGTTGAGTCCGGCGGCGTGATCGCGCAGCTCGTAGAGGAACTCGTGCATCTCGAAGGCGGCGGTGAGCGTCTCGATGAGCGCGGTGGCGCGAATCGTGCCACGCAGGATGCCGAGGGCGTCCTGCGCGAAATTGAAGACCTCGTTCCACAACCGCGCCTCGCGGTGGCTCTCCATCTTCGGCAGATAGAAATACGGGCCGCTGCCCCTGGCGATGAGTTTGCGGGCGTTATGAAAAAAATAGAGACCGAAATCGAACAGACCGCCGGGGATGGGTTCGCCGTCGAACAACACGTGCTTTTCATGCAGATGCCAGCCGCGCGGCCGCACGATAAGCGTCGCGGTTTTTTCATTGAGGCGATATTCCCTGCCATCGGAGGACAGGTAACTGATGGTGCCGTCCACCGCGTCGCGCAGATTGACCTGGCCATCCATCATCTGCTCCCAGGTGGGGCTCGAGGAATCCTCGAAATCGGCCATGAAGGTGTTGGCGCCGGAATTGAGCGCGTTGATGATCATCTTGCGATCCACCGGTCCGGTGATCTCGACCCGCCGATCCACCAAATCCTTCGGGATCGGGGCAACCTTCCAGTCGCCTTCGCGGACGTGTCTGGTTTGCGGCAGAAAATCCGGCAGGCCGCCGGCGTCGAAATATTCCTGGCGGCGCACGCGAATGGCCAGCAACTCCCGGGAACGCGGGGCAAATTGGTGGACCAGCTCCTCGACGAAGGCAAGCGCATCCGGCGTCAAAATCTCGGCATATCGCCGGGTAATGGGGCCGGTAACCACCAGTCCCTTCAAGAATGACGGTTGTAGCATTGCGCTCATGGTCAATTTGCCACAGTTATCTTCAGATCAATACCTTGCGTGTGTGTTTAAGCTGACTGTAACACTACGTTGCATTGCATCATTTGACAATCTAATTTTTTCAATATTTACTATTAACATTATTAATACTATATCAAGTCCGCCTTAATTTATGGCCACAAACAGCAAGCGCGTTTACTACAAACAAGATCGGCTCAAGCAGTTGCGCGCGTTCTGCCACAGTGCCGCCAGCGGAGGCATCTCCCGGGCGGCGGAGCGGATGTTTCTGAGCCAGCCTTCCGTATCGCTGCTGGTGCACGCGCTGGAAAAGGAGCTCGACACCGCGCTCTTTGATCGCAGAGGACCGCGCATCCATCTGACGCCGGCCGGCCACCGGCTCTACGCGCTGGCGGCCCCATTGATTGAGGGACTGGAGAATCTGCCGGCCCACTTCATCGAAAGTTTCAAACAGGTCATTACCGGTGAATTGCACATCGCCGCCTCCGAAACGGTGTTCCTGCACTTGCTGCCGGACGTGATCAGGGAGTTCAGCCGCCGCCATCCGGCGGTGCGTTTCCATTTGCACAGCGTCGCCGGCCGCAACGGTCTTCCGCTGCTCAGCGCCAATGAGGCCGAGTTGATGGTGGGGACGCTGCTGGAGGTTCCTGCAGACATTGCCTATCGACCGCTGACCGCCTGCGATCAGATGCTCATTACTCCAACGGATCATCCGCTGGCCGGCAACAAAGATCCGACGCTGGCCGATATCGCCGTCCACGGCCTGATCCTGCCGCCGCGACATTCAAGCAGTTCGGCGCTGGTGAACCTCGTCTTCCAACGGCACGAAATTCCCTGCCGCGTCACGTTGGAGGCGGGCAGTTGGGAAGCCATCAAACAATTGGTCGCGCGTGGACTGGGGATTTCCATCTGCCCCGGCATGTGTCTGACCGGCGAAGAAAATCTGGCCGTCGCGCCGCTGGCCCGCCATTTCCCCAAGCGCAGCTACGGCGTGATCACCCGCAAGGCCGGAAATCTCAGCCCGGCCGCCGGCCGGTTCATCCAATTACTCGGAGAAACGTCGTTCAAGGGTGGCGGCGGCGGCGTCATGAAATCCTCCGTCCACGCGTTATAATTAGTACAGGAAATTGCATATGGAGTCTGAACGATTAACCCGGAATATGAGTGACAAAACCCGCACTGAACGCGATGAGGGCCTGGCCCTGGCGGAGGCGCGGCCCAAGCTCAAGCGCCCGCCACTTTATCATGTCATCCTAATCAACGACGACTATACGCCGATGGAATTCGTCGTACAGATACTGGAGTTGTTTTTCAACAAGGACCGGCCTACCGCCACGCGCATCATGCTGGAGGTGCACACGCGCGGCAAGGGGATTTGCGGCGCCTACACCCACGAAATCGCCGAGACCAAGGTGGCCCAGGTCAACGCCTATTCCCGCGAAAACCAGCATCCCCTGCTCTGTACGCTGGAACCCGCGTAGAATAAACGCCATGCTGAGCAAGGAACTTGAAACCACGCTGAACCTGGCGTTCAAGCACGCCCGCGAGCAGCGGCATGAATTCATCACCGTCGAGCACCTGTTGCTGGCGCTGCTGGACAACTCCGCGGCCGCCCGCGTGCTCAAGGCCTGCGGCGCCAACTTGAACCAGTTGCGCAACGAGATCAACGCCTTTCTGCGCGAGAATTCACCGCTGTTGCCGGAAAAAGACGACATCCGCGATACGCAGCCCACGCTCGGCTTTCAGCGGGTATTGCAGCGTGCCGTGTTTCATGTGCAGTCCTCCGGTAAAAAAGAGGTCACCGGCGCCCATGTGCTGGTCGCCATCTTCAGCGAACGTGAGTCACAGGCCGTGTATCTGCTGGGCCGCCAGAACGTCGCCCGACTGGACGTGGTCAACTACATTTCCCACGGCATCTCCAAGGTCGCCGAGGACGGCGGCCAGGAACCGGGCATCGGCGATGAGGACGCCGACGCCACGGAACCCGGCAAGAACGCGCTGGAGCAGTTCTCGCTCAACCTCAACGAGCAGGCGCGCAAGGGCAAGATCGATCCGCTGATCGGGCGCCAACACGAGGTCGAGCGCACCATCCAGGTGCTCTGCCGCCGCCGCAAGAACAATCCGCTGTTCGTCGGCGAGGCCGGCGTCGGCAAGACCGCCATCGCCGAGGGACTGGCCAAGAAGATCGTCGACGGCGAGGTCCCGGAGGTGCTGAAAAACAGCACGATTTACGCCCTCGACATGGGCGCGCTGCTGGCCGGCACCAAATACCGCGGCGATTTCGAGAAACGCTTCAAGGGCGTGCTGAACCAGCTCAGCAAGGACGCCGGCGCGATCCTGTTCATCGACGAAATCCACACCATCATCGGCGCCGGCGCGGCCTCCGGCGGCGTCATGGACGCGTCCAATCTCATCAAGCCGGTCCTGATGTCCGGCGATCTGAAGTGCATCGGCTCCACGACCTATCAGGAGTATCGCGGCATCTTCGAGAAGGATCGCGCGCTGTCGCGCCGCTTCCAGAAGATCGACATCACCGAGCCGTCGGTCGAGGACAGCGTCAAAATCCTGCAGGGCCTGCGGTCGCGCTTCGAGGAGCATCACCAGGTCAAATACACCCAGCAGGCATTGCGCGCCGCCGTGGAACTGACGCAGCGTTACATCACCGATCGGCATCTGCCGGACAAGGCCATTGACGTCATCGACGAGGCCGGCGCGGCACAGCATTTATTGCCGCCCTCCAGGCGCAAGAAGACCATCACCGTGCACGAGGTCGAGCAGATCGTCGCCAAGATTGCGCGCGTACCGCCGAAAACCGTGTCCAGCAACGACAAGGACGTGCTGAAAAACATCGAGCGCGACTTGAAGCTCGTGGTCTTCGGCCAGGACGAGGCCATCGAAAAGCTGGCCGCCGCCATCAAGATGGCGCGTTCGGGCCTGGGCGATCAGCGCCGTCCGATCGGCCAGTATCTGTTCGCCGGCCCGACCGGTGTGGGCAAAACCGAGGTCAGCCGCCAGCTGGCGAGGGTCATGGGCATCGAACTGGTGCGCTTCGACATGTCCGAATACATGGAGCGGCACACGGTGTCGCGCCTCATCGGTGCGCCGCCGGGATATGTCGGCTTCGATCAGGGCGGGCTGCTCACCGAGGCCATCATCAAGCATCCGCACGCCGTCCTGCTGCTCGATGAAATCGAGAAGGCGCACCCGGATGTGTTCAACATCCTGCTGCAGGTGATGGATCACGGCACGCTCACCGACACCAACGGCCGGCAGACGGATTTCCGCAACGTGATCATCATCATGACCACGAATGCCGGCGCCGATCGCATCAGCCGCTCCTCGATCGGCTTCACGCAGCAGGATCACAGCTCGGACGCAGGCGAGATCATCAAGAAGATATTCAGCCCGGAGTTTCGCAACCGGCTGGACGCCGTCATCCAGTTCAAGCCGCTGGATCCACAGACCATCGCCCATGTGGTGGACAAATTCCTCGTCGAACTCGAAACCCAGCTGGACGAGAAGAACGTGACGCTGGAAGTCGATGACGCCGCCCGCGGCTGGCTGGCGGAGCACGGCCATGACCCCATCATGGGCGCGCGCCCGATGTCGCGGTTGATTCAGGAGAAGATCAAACGGCTGCTGGCCGAGGAACTGCTGTTCGGCAAGCTCGAACAAGGCGGCGACGTGCTGGTCACCGTCAAGGGCGGCGAACTGGCCATCGACATCAAATCTTCGAACAAAAACCCCGAACGCGCGGTTTAGCCGGACCCGATACAGCCTGGCCGGTGACGGCAGCAAACTGGCCATGCCCATCACCGAACTCAATCACTACTCGATCCGCACCCTGGATCTGAAGGCTTCCGAGCAGTTTTACACCGGGATATTGGGTTTCACTGTCGGCCCCCGCCCGGCCTTTCCCTTTCCCGGACTGTGGCTGTACAACGGTGATCATGGCTCGTACTCGAACGCACGCGTGCACATCATCGGCGTCGATCCCAACGATCCCGAAGGGCTCAGGAAATATCTGGGGGATCGAAATCCGGACAGTCTCAAGGGTGGTACCGGCACCGTGGATCACATCGCCTTTTTCGCCACCGGCCTGGACGAGATGCGCGGGCGCTTGAAGAAAAAAGGCGTGCCTTACCGGGAGCGCACCGTGCCCTCGCTCGGCCTGCACCAGATCTTTCTGGAAGACCCCAGCCAGGTCACCATCGAGTTGAACTACCCCGCCTCGGAAACCAGATTATAGTTTCTTGGTGAAGACCTTGGAGTTGCGCTGGTAGTTGTAGAGCATCTTCCGCTCGATCGGCAGGCTCTCGATGGTGGCCTCGTTGAAGCCGCGTTCGACAAACCAGTGCGCGGCCTGGGTCGTCAGCACGAGCATCTGTTTCAGCTTCATCTGCCGGGCACTGGTTTCCAGGTTGTTGAACAGCATGTCGCCGCGGCCCTGGTCCCGGTAATCCGGGTGCACGGCCAGGCAGGCCAGTTCCGCCAGCCCCTCCGACGGATAGGGATAGATCGCAGCGCAGCCGATGATGGCGCCGTCGCGCACCAGCACGTTGAAGTGATCGATCTCGGTCTCCAGTTTTTCGCGCGAGCGACGCACCAGCGTGCCGTCCGTCTCCAGCGGCGCGATGAGTTCGATGATGCCGGCGACGTCGTCGATGGTGGCCTTGCGCAGGGTGTCGAACGGATTGGCCGACACCATCGTGCCGATGCCGTCGCGCGAAAAGAGTTCCAGCAGCAGTCCGCCGTCCTCGCGCCGGTCCACGAGATGCACGCGCCGCACGCCGCCGCGGCAGGCGGTGATGGCGTCATCCAGCTCCGGAATGCGCTGGGCCAGCTCGGGATCCGCCTGCATGAGTTGTTCGGTCTCCGTGTCGGTGAGTTGATGCACGAGCTTGCCGCGCTTGTCGAGGATGGCCTTGTTCTCCAGCAGGAAGATGAGCTTGTCGGCACCGAGGCTCGACGCGATGGAAGTCGCCACTTCATGGGCGTTGAGATTGAAGCATTCCCCCGTCGGGGAGTAGCCCACCGGCGGCGTCACCAGGATGTCGCCGTTTTCCAGCCGTGTCCGGATGGTCTCCACCTCCACCTTGCGCACGACTCCCGAATACAGGTAATCCACGCCGTTGCGCACGCCGATCGGCTTGGCGATGACAAAGTTGCCGGACACGACCCGGATGCGGGCGTTGGCGGCGGGATGATTCGCCAGGCCGCGTGACAGCTGCCCCATGATTTCGATGGTGATGCTGCCCACCGCGTCCTTCACACAGGCCAGCGTGGTCTCGTCGGTGATGCGTATGCCGCCCTTCATGCGCATCTCCAGATTGCGGGCCCGCAGCCGCTCCTCCACCTGCGGCCGGGCGCCGGGCACGATCACCAGACGGATGCCCATGCTGGACAGCAGGGCGATGTCATGGATGAGGTTGCGGAAGGTGGGCTCCCCCACCGCCTCGCCGCCGAAGGACAACACGAAAGTCTGCCCGCGATGGGCGTGGATGTACGGCGACGCCTGCCGGAACCAGTCGACGAATTGTTTCTGCTTGTCAGCCATGATTCGAACCCATCCAAAAAAAAAGTAATGCGTCAAACCCCGTGGCATTTCACCCCGCACGGCGTCCATTCCAGGACGACGTATCCGGCGGGCGCGCACATTGTAATGGCTGATCCACCCGCCTGCCATCGATCCTGCGCTTGGTGTATGCTCCGCACCTCAAAAAAACGGATGTTGTCGCATGAGCGAACGCCGCAATAAATACAGTTCACGCATCACCCAGCCCAAATCGCAGGGCGCCTCCCAGGCCATGCTTTACGGCACCGGCATGACCGATCAGGACATGGACAAACCCGAGGTCGGCATTGCCAGCGTCTGGTTCGAGGGCAATACCTGCAACATGCACCTGCTCGATCTCGCCGCCAGGGTGAAGGAAGGCGTGGCCGCGGCCGGTCTGGTCGGCATGCGCTTCAACACCATCGGCGTTTCCGACGGCATTTCCATGGGCACGGACGGCATGAGCTATTCCCTGCAGTCGCGCGATCTCATCGCCGACTCCATCGAGACGGTCATGAACGCGCAGTGGTACGACGCCTGCGTCACCCTGCCAGGCTGCGACAAGAACATGCCCGGCTGCGTGATGGCGCTCGGCCGGCTCAACCGGCCCGGCCTCATGATCTACGGCGGCACCATCAAGCCGGGTCACCGCAGCGGTGACGGCGGCGAGCAGGTGCTGGACATCATCTCCGCCTTCCAGAGCTACGGCGAATTCATCGCCGGCAAGATCGACGACGGCACCCGGCGCGACATCGTGCGGAAATCGTGCCCCGGACCCGGCGCCTGCGGCGGCATGTACACCGCCAACACCATGGCCTGCGCCATCGAGGCGCTGGGCATGTCGCTGCCCTACTCCTCCTCCACGCCCGCGGTCGATCCCGGCAAGCGCGAAGAGTGCCTCCGTGCCGGCGCCGCGGTCAAAAACCTGCTGGAACGCGACATCAAGCCGCGCGACATCATGACGCGCGAGGCCTTCGAGAACGCGATGGTGCTGGTCACCGCGCTCGGCGGATCGACCAACGCCGTGTTGCATCTGATCGCCATGGCACGCGCCGTCGGCGTGCCGCTCACCATCGACGACTTTCAGAAGGTTAGCGATCGCACACCGTTCCTCGCCAACCTGAAGCCCAGCGGAATATACGTCATGGAGGACGTGCACAACATCGGCGGCACGCCCGCGGTGATGAAGTTCCTGCTGGAAAACAAAATGATCGTCGGCGGCTGCCTGACCGTCACCGGCAAGACCGTGGCGGAGAATCTGAGGGACGTGCCCGTATTCAAGGCCGGCCAGACCGTCATCCAGCCGCTCGACAAACCCATCAAGAAAACAGGACACATCCAGATCCTCAAGGGCAATCTCGCGCCCGGCGGCGCGGTGGCGAAGATCACCGGCAAGGAAGGCCTGCGCTTCTCCGGCCCGGCGAACGTGTTTGATTCCGAGGAGGAGATGCTGGCGGCGCTGGAGAAAAAGAAAATACAAAAGGGCGATGTGATCGTGATCCGCTACGAGGGACCCAAGGGCGGCCCCGGCATGCCGGAAATGCTCACCCCCACCTCCGCCATCATGGGCGCGGGGCTTGGCGCCGACGTGGCGCTGATCACCGACGGCCGTTTTTCCGGCGGCTCGCACGGCTTCATCGTCGGCCACATCGTTCCGGAGGCGCAGGAAGGCGGCCCGCTCGCGCTCATCAAGAATGGCGACCGCATTACACTGGATGCCGAAAAAAACCGCATCGACGTCGAAATCACGGATGAGGAATTCGCGCGACGGCGAGGGCAGTGGAAAATGCCGCCGTACAAGGCCACCCGCGGAACGCTTAACCGCTACATTAAAACCGTGAAGTCCGCCTCTGAGGGTTGTGTCACAGACGAATAATCGCCGTGACGGGTTTCATTCGGGGGATGAAAATTTGACCTGCGCCACGCTGCGAAGCGGCAGGGACGCCGAAGGCCTGGCGGCCGGTTTTTTGACCGGGTATGGCAACCCGGTATCGATACCCCTGGCCTTGTAATCCTCATAGTACTGCATCACCCGGCGCACGTATTCCCGCGTCTCGGCAAAGGGCGGGATCTTGTAGCCGTAATCGATGACCGCGTTTTCGCCGGCGTTGTAAGCCGCCACGGCAAGCCGGACGTCATTCTTGAACATCTGCATGAGGTCGCCCAGGTAATGCGTGCCGCCGTGCACGTTGGCGACGGGGTCATTGCGGTTGAGCACGCCATAGCGCCGGCCGGTTTCCGGCATCAATTGCATCAGGCCCACCGCCCCTTTGCGCGACACCGCGTCCTTGTCGTAGGCGGACTCCGCCGTGACGACCGCATGCACCAGTTCCTTGGGGAGGTTGTTTTTGGCGGCGGCCTCGGCGATGACCGGCTCATACTTCCGCCGATCGCTGGCGAAACTCGGATTGCTGAAGGACCGCGTGGCGGGCACCCAGCCCTTCCAGGTCCGCACCAGCTTCTGGTAACCGGAGCGGTCCGGCCGATCGGTCAGCGTCACGCGGCCGTATTTATCGACGTACTTGTAAATGTCCGCCATGGCGGGCGGTGTGCCCAGCACGAACAAAATGACCCCCGCAAGCAATCCCAGCTTGAGCGGTAACCCCCTGTTGACAGGCGTTTTTATGATTTTTGAATGCACATTAATAACAAGTTGTAAATCTATAATAAATAAGCGCTTGCTTTAATACAAGCACAGGCGAATAAGCCCGCCATCAGATCATCCAACATTACTCCCAAGCCGCCTTTCACCCGCCGGTCCAACCATCCTATGGGCCAGGGTTTGATTATGTCAAAGCAGCGGAATAAAACAAAACCGGCAATCACCCACGGCCAGCCGACAGGCGCGCCGATCATGGTAATCCCGAAACCGATGATCTCATCCCAGACGATGGCCGGGTGATCCGCAACGCCGAGGCGTCGCGCGGCATACCCGCACAGCCCCACCCCCGTGACAAAACCGGCGACTAAAATCGCTGCATAAGTGATCAGCGGCAAATCCCGAAGCAGCCAGTACAGCGGCACCGCCAACAGCGTGCCGGCCGTGCCCGGCGCACGCGGACTCAAGCCGGTTCCGAGGCCAAGGGCCAAGAGACACAGGGGATCGCGCAGCAGATATAAGGGAACTCGAGGGTGCGGATCGGGAGACACGTTAGAATGATACACCCTCCGACCTGGAAGTCCGGGCATGAAACCTGTCTCGCTAACAGCGTATTACTGCACCGGCGTTCGCATGGAGGACGCCGCCTCCCGGCGGCCGATCTGCGGCGACCAATATGCGCGCCTGTTCATGAACGAACAGGGCCTCAAAGTATACGAGCAGTTCAAGGACTTCCGCCCTGCCAAGCTCAGCAACGCCTGGCGCCATCGCCTCATCGACGACTGGCTGCGCGAACGGCTCGCCGGCCGGCCGGAGCAAACCGTGCTGCTCATCGGCGCCGGCTTCGACAGCCGCGCCTGGCGCCTCAAGGGCGGCCGCTGGATCGAAGTCGACGAACCGGCGTTGATGCAATACAAGGAGGAGCGCCTGCCCGCCGCGCAATGCCCGAATCCGTTGACCCGCCTCAGCATCGAATTTGACCGGCAATCGCTCGCCGATCTGCTGGCCCGCTATCAGACTGGTGACGAGGTCATGATCATCATTGAAGGCGTGTTCATGTATCTCACGCGCACCGCCGTCCGGGCCCTGCTCGACACCTTGCGGAATCTCTTCCCGCGGCACCGCCTGTGGTGCGATCTCATGACGCGGTCCTTTTTTCGCACGTTTTCGGCCACCATGTATCAGGTGCTGCACGGCATGGGTGCCCGGTTTCAGGATGTCATTGAAATGGAAAATCCGGAATCGCTGTTTCTGGCCCGTCACTATCGCGCTCGAAGGCGAAGCCCGATCGCGGGACAACTCCTGCCCGCCTTCCTGCGCTGGCTGCCGATTACCTTGAACCGTGGTTACACTCTCTGGGACTTCGAGAGTTTGCCGCGCCCGGCCGGCCCGTCTGATTGACGGCTATTCCCCCGTCCGCGCCCGGCGGCGGCGCGCCTCCTTGGGGCTGGCGGTCAGAGACCGGTAAATTTCCACGCGATCACCGTCTGCCAGCGGATCATCAAGGTTGCGCAATCTCCCATAAACGCCCACCTTGTTGATTGTGAGATCGATTTCCGGGAAGCATTTCAGCAATCCGGATTCCCGGATGGCGTCCCGGACCGACAATCCGGCGGGCAGATCCAGATTGACGCACGACTGCCCGTCGGGCCGCGCATAAACAACTTCGACATGCAGCAACTCAGCGCCGGCCATACAGCTGAGCCGCGCGCTGGCTGAAGGCGTCCACCAACGTGCTGTTGACCTTCTGAAAGGTCCTGCCCAGCGTCATGGCCAGCAACTTGCTCGCCAGTTCAAAATGCAAATCGAGCGTCACCAGCGTGCCCTGCGCGACGGGTTCGAAACGCCAGCAACCCCTCAGGCTCTTGAATGGACCCTCGACCAGATGCATGTCGATGCGGCTGTCCTCACGCATGGTATTACGCGTGGTGAAATCATGGTGCATCCCCGCCTTCACCAGCGTCAGCCGCGCCGTCACCTCATTGCCCTGCCGCCCCAGCACCCTGGCGGTGGTGCACCACGGCAGGAATTGTGGATAGGATTCGATGTCAGCGACCAGGTTGTACATGTCGCGCGGACTGTAGGGGACGATGGCGCTTTTCCGGACCTGCTGCATCGGATGGTGAACGAGTGGATCAAACCGTATTTTCGGTTAAATCGGCGGCAAACGGAAGCCGGGCATCCCGTGCGAACAGGTATAATCCATTCATGGCAAAGGACAAAAAAGAAGCCAAAAGCAGCACCATCGCGCTCAACAAAAAGGCCAGACACGATTATTTCATCGAAGAACGCTTTGAGGCCGGAATTGCGCTGCAGGGCTGGGAGGTCAAAAGCCTGCGCGATGGCCGGGTGCAATTGCGGGACGCCTACGTGTTGCTCAAGAACGGCGAGGCCTGGCTGTTCGGCGCGCTCATCACCCCGCTGCCCAGCGCCTCCACGCACGTCGTCCCGGACGCCCAGCGCACGCGCAAACTGCTGCTCAACCGCCACGAATTGTCCAAGCTCATCGGCGCCGTCGAACGCAAGGGCCATGCCCTCATCGCCACGGCCATGTATTGGAAGCAGGGACGCGCCAAGCTCGAGATCGCGCTGGCGCGCGGCAAGCAGGCACACGACAAGCGCGCCACCCTCAAGGAGCGCGACTGGGAGCGCGACCGCCAGCGACTGCTCAAGCACGGCTGAGATATAGTTACGGAAATTCCGCGCTAAAGGTTCATTCCGTCCGTCGCGTTGCGCACGACGAGGGCATGGATGCTGAACAGCCTGCGCTCATCGGTCCAGACGCGGACAGGAATGTAGCCACAACGGGCGGCAAGCCGGTGAAACTCCGCGATCGAATATTTGTAGGAATTCTCGGTGTGGATGGTTTCGCCCGCGCGGAAATTGAACCGTGCCCCGCCGACGGTCACGGTCTGGTCGAACCAGCTGATAAGATGCATCTCGACACGGCCGCGGCTCTCATCATAGAAGGCGTGATGCCGGAAGCCATCGAGCCGGAAGTCCGCTGCAAGTTCGCGGTTGATACGTGCCAGCAGGTTCAGATTGAAGGCCGCTGTGATGCCCCCGCGGTCGTTGTAAGCTGCATCAAGCAGCCGCTTCTCCTTCTTCAGATCGACCCCGATGAGCAGAATGCCGCCCTCTCCGAGCGTCGCGGCCACGGCGCGCAGGTAGCGCATGCCGTCGCGCGGTCCGAAATTGCCGATGCTGGAGCCGGGGAAGAAACCGACGCGACGCCCACGCGGGGAAAATTCGGCCGGCAATGAAAACGGCTGCATGAAATCGGCGCATACCGCCGCCACATTCACCTGCGGGTAGATCTCGGCGAGCGCCGCGGTTGATTGCAGCAGATGCGCGCGCGAGATGTCGATCGCGATATAGCTGACCCGGCCATGCATGACATTGAGCAAATACCGAACCTTGTTGCTGCTGCCGCTGCCGTATTCGATAAGCACGCAGCCTCCGCCAAGCAGGACGCCAATCTCGCGTGCATGCCGCTCCAGCAGCCCGATCTCCGTTCGAGTCAGATAGTATTCCTCCAACCCGCAAATCTGCTCGAAGAGCAAGGAGCCGCGCTGATCATAGAAGTATTTCGGCGGCAGCACCTTTTGCGGACGGCTCAAACCCGCCACTACGTCGTGCGTAAAATCGCCCAGTGCCGGTTCACAGTCGTGAAAAGCGACGCGTGGGCAGGCGTGTGTCTGGACCGAACGCCAGCGGGGCGCATATATCCTACGGAGACCGTATGGCATTGGCTCATCCTCCTCGTAGCGAAGAACTTTTTTGTCGCCGCAATGGCCGCACCCGAGGCGCGAAATCGAGAACGCCGTCCTGGCGCGTATTCCCCATTCTGAGTAGGGATGTTGTTTTTTTCTAACTGTCCCCGGCCAGCCGCAACCCCGCGAACTGCCAGCGTGATTGCGGGTAGAAAAAATTGCGATAGGTGGCGCGGATGTGGCCGTCGGGCGTGGCGCACGAGCCTCCCCGCAGCACGAATTGGTTGCACATGAACTTGCCGTTGTACTCGCCGACGGCGCCGCGCGCGGCCCGAAAGCCCGGATAGCCGGCATAAGGGCTTTGCGTCCACTCCCATACATCGCCATAGAACTGCTGCGGCCCCTTTGCCGCCGCTGTTTTCGGATGCGGCGCGCCGCCGTCAAAAAGGTTTCCTGTTACGGCCATGCCGGCCGCCGTAACCTCCCATTCGGCCTCCGTCGGCAGACGCCTGCCGCGCCAGCGCGCATAGGCATCAGCCTCGTAATAACTGACATGGCAGACCGGCTCGCCCGGTTCCACCTTGCGCATTCCGGCCAGTGTCATCTGCCACCATTTGCCATCCAACTTTTCCCAATAGAGCGGGCTGTCCCAGTTGTGCTGATTCACCGCCGCCCATCCGTCGGACAACCACAATTCGGGACGCTGGTAGCCGTCCGCGGTCATGAACTCCAGATATTCGCTACAGGTGATCAGCCGCGAGGCGATGCGGAAAGGCTCCATCCACACCCGGTGTCTGGGTCCTTCGTTATCAAAGCTGAAACCGCGGCCGTTGTGGCCAATCTCATGAATGCCTCCGGGGCTTTCGAGCCATTCAACTGGCGGTGGGTTGAGACCGCTTGCCGCCTCGCCTTGACGATATGCTGGCCGCAGCGGATTTGTAGCCAGGATATGTTTGATATCCGTAAGCAGCAGCTCCTGGTGCTGCTGTTCGTGATGGAGCCCCAATTCGATGAGGGAGGATGCCTCCTGCCGATGCTTGTCATCCATGCAATCAATGCATTCAAGCATAAAACGATCAACGTATTCGCGATAGCTCGCGATTTCCACCACCGTCGGTCTCGACAGCAACCCGCGTTGCGGCCGCGGATGCCGGACTCCGACAGTTTCATAGTAGGAATTGAACAGATAACCGTATTGCGGATGGTAAACGGCGTAACCGGGCAGGAAGGGCAACAATACGAAGGTTTCGAAAAACCAGGTGGTATGCGCCAGATGCCACTTGGGCGGACTGACGTCGGGCATGGTCTGCACGACATGGTCCTCAACCGCCAACGGTTTGCAGATATCGAGAGAAGCGGCCCTGATTTTACGATACATCGATGCCAATTCCGCGCGCGCCATGACTGCCTCGGCGGGCGGTAATATGGACTGCGATTTGATGTGTAGCTGGACGCCGGACTTCACCATGCCGGGACCCTCTCTTCAAGTTTCGTCCAAACTGTCTACCCATTTTAGACCAGACATTAAAGACAATGACAGTGAAACTTTTTTTGTCGTACACTATCAATGTAATAGCGATTTGGGGGCGACATGGCTTCGACGTGGGTCACGAAACCTCAAGGAGCATGCCGAGGGGCAGGGCACCTCGTAAATCCAACTGCAAATTAATAGTTGCCAACGACGACAACTACGCTTTAGCTGCTTAGGCAGCTAACCTTCGACTCGGTCGTGCTTGTGCGCTGAACTCGAAGGTCATCCACACAAGATCGTGACAAGGCCCGCCTGGGGCCAACCTCACTAAAGCAGTACAGGCTCGCTGCGTTGCCGCCCTGTCGCTCGGAGGCGCGCGGTTAAATCAAAGAGACGGCTACGCATGTAGAACCTTAGGCGGAGGACTTGCGGACGCGGGTTCGATTCCCGCCGCCTCCACCAATATCCAAACTCCAACCGTTCCCGGTTGGGGTTTTTATTTCCCGCAACGTCTTGACAAACCCTCGGGTATTCTAGTATTTTACCTATTGGTTAATTAACTAATAGGTTTCTATGATGCCGATTGATCATCTCAGCAGCACCTTTGCGGCACTTGCGGACCCGACTCGCCGCGCAATTCTGGCGCGCCTCGCCTCCGGTGAAACGTCGGTCACGGAGCTCGCCGAACCGTTCGAGATGACCCTGCCCGCCGTGACCAAGCACCTCAAGGTGCTGGAACGCGCGGGCCTCATCACGCGCGGCCGGGAAGCGCAATGGCGGCCCTGCCGGCTCAAGGC